>NZ_JBMDIX010000060.1:0-17664 GCF_057808915.1 Rhodococcus sp. FG69
GCGGTCGCTGGAACGTGCGCGCAGCGACCCCGGGCCGCAGCGAATGTCTCATTCGATCACTGGGCGCCGGCCGAAACCCGGCCACCCCCGAACGCCCGACCCCCCGGAGCACACGGACCATCGACCTATCTGAACGAAATAACCTGCACCACTTGCGAATACCACCATCTACCGAAATTTCCTACGAAACAAGCTGCCGCTCAACATATCCGACGTCAAACGATCCTCGATTCGCAAGACAAACGATCCGGTACGCACCCCAGATCGCGAAACATGTTGAAACCTGGACCTTGTCATCGTTCATTGAGACATCCGAGACGCCTCGTCAAGCGCCGATTCTCCTATGGCCAATCCTGACGGTATCTGCTTATATTTCAGCCAGCGCACGGGTGGATCGGTAGCGGTCGACCGAACCCTCGGCGCACGACGGCGTTTCGGGGGGAACACGGTGATCGATCGACACTTTCGTGTTCAGTGCACTGCAGCCTGCGCATCCCCGAGCTTCCGCTTGTCAGGGCCATCAACGCGTCATAGGAGAGTCATGGTCGAGATTGCAGTTGTCGGTATCGGGTGCCGGTTTCCGGGAGGCGTGCACGACGCGCGGAGTTTCTGGGAGTTCATGATCTCGAAGGGTGACGGAATCGTCGACATCCCCGCGGACAGATGGAACGCCGACAGATTCTACGATCCGGATCCGGACGCTCCCGGCCGCATGTACACCCGCAGGGGCGGATTTCTGACGCAGTCGCTGTGGGACTTCGATCCGGAGTTCTTCGGTATCTCACCACGCGAGGCCGCGGTGACCGATCCTCAGCAGAGATTACTGCTCGAGGTCGCCTGGGAAGCCCTCGACGATGCAGGTCACGCCGGGAGAGTATCCGGACAACCGATCGGGGTGTACGTCGGCGGTTTCACCAATGACTCTGCTGGACTTCGTAGTTCGAAGCTCAGCCGCTCCCACATCAACGCCCACAGCGCGACGAGTTCATCCCACACGCTGTTGTCGAACCGCATCTCGTACGCACTCGACCTCGTCGGTCCGTCGATGACGATCGACACTGCGTGCTCGTCTTCGCTGGTAGCGGTCCACGAGGCTGTTCGTGCGCTCGACCGAGGCGAGTGCGAGATGGCACTCGTCGGCGGCGCCAACACGATGATCAGACCGGAAACATTCATCTCGATGTGCAAGGGTCGATTCCTGGCGTTCGACGGCCGTTCGAAGTCGTTCGACGCCTCAGCCGACGGATACGGACGCGGTGAGGGTGCGGGGGTTGTGCTGTTACGCCCGCTGGCCGATGCGCTACGCGACGGCGACCGCATCTACTCGGTCATCCGCGGATCCGGCGTCAACCAGGACGGGCGCACCATAGCAATTCCCGTTCCGAACCCGGTATCGCAGCGCGCACTCGCCGAACGGGTCTGCGCCGAAGCTGGTGTCGAACCGAGCCAGGTCGGCTACGTCGAAGCGCACGGAACCGGCACCTCGGTCGGCGATCCACTCGAGATGGAAGCACTCGGGGGCGCGTACGGCGCGGTCGAGGGTCGCGAGATTCCACTCGTCGTGGGCTCGATCAAGGCGTCGATCGGACACACCGAGGCGGCGGCGGGCATCGCGAGCCTCATCAAGAGCGCCCTGTCGATCCACCACCGCACGATCGTTCCGCAAGCGTGGCTCGACACCCTGAACCCGGCAATCCCGTTCGACGAGCTGGCAATTCGTATCCCCACCGAGGTCGAACCCTTCCCGGTGCACTACGACCGACCGCTCGTCGCCATCAACGGGTTCGGCTACGGCGGAACCAACGCGCACGTCGTCATGGAAAACGCACCGCATTCCGAGGCGTCCCTTCACCTGCCCGCAGCCGTGCGCCTCTTTCCCCTGTCCGCCCGGACCGACGTGGCCCTGCGCGCGGTGGCGTCCTCTCTCGCAGACGCCCTGGAAGCCCTGGAAGCCCTGACAGACGACCTGACCGTACGCAGATTCACGGCCGCCGCGTGGACCAGGCGCGCACACCACCCGGTACGCACGTCGCTCAATTTCACCGACGCGCAAGACCTGCTGGTCAAGCTGCGCGAAGTGGCTTCAGGTACCGGCACGACATCGCACGTCGTGGACACCACTGGCGCCGCACCGGTCTTCGTGTTCAGCGGGATGGGGCCGCAGTGGTGGGGCATGGCCCGCGAACTCCTGCACGCGGGCGGCGAATTCGCGCGCATGGCGGACATCGTCGACGAGCAGTTCATCGAGATCGCAGGCTGGTCCATCATCGAAGAACTGTGCCGCGACGAGGAGCATTCGCGGATCACCGATACCGAGGTGGCGCAACCGGCCAACTTCCTGGTGCAGGTGTGCCTCGTCGCCGAATTGCGCTCGCTCGGTATCGAACCCGACACCGTCGTCGGGCACAGTGTCGGCGAGGTCAGCGCGGCATACGTCAGCGGCGCACTGAGTCTGCACGACGCCCTGCTGGTCAGCTGCCACCGAGCACGGCTACAGGCAACCACTGCCGGCACCGGCTCGATGCTCGCCGTCGGGCTTTCCGAGGCCGACGCCATCGCCTTCCTGGCGAAAGCCGGATCCGATATGCCCGAGCATGTGTCCGTCGCCGCGATCAACAGCCCCAGCGCCGTCACCCTTGCCGGCGACGCCTCGCACCTTGCCGCTCTGGCGGACGCGCTCACCGAGGGCGGAATCTTCGCCAAACCCCTCCAGGTCGAGGTGCCGTACCACAGCCACTTGATGGACCACATTCTCGACGAGGTTGCGAGCAGCCTCGCGTCACTCGACCCACACACTCCCGAGCTGACCCTGTTCTCCACGGTCACCGGTAGCGAGGTCACCGGCGCCGACTGGGACGCAGCCTACTGGTGCGAGAACATCCGCAAGCCCGTTCGCTTCGCCGATACGATCGCCGGGTTGGTCGGTCGCGGACACCGTGTGTTCCTCGAGATCGGCCCGCACCCCGTGTTGTCGGGCAACATTCGCGAAATCCTCATCAGGACAGGCGATCCTGGCACGTCCATCGGCACGTTGGTACGCAAGCAGAGCGACGCGGAATCGCTGAGTACCGCCCTGTCGAACCTGTACGCAGCGGGTTCGTTCGACGGCCGTATCTTCGCGACAGAAGGCTCCATTGCCTCGCCGCACGTTGCGCTTCCCGCCTATCCGTGGCAGAAGACGCGGGTGTGGAGCGAGGACGACGCGTCCGTCGCGGACCGCTTCGGAACCGACACCGTCTATCCGATGCTCGGAGATCGCTCCGGTTCGGCGGCGTCGGAATGGCAGGTGGAACTAGCAGTCGCACAGCTGCCATGGCTGCAGGATCATGTCGTCGACGGTCTCGTGCTGCTGCCGGGTACGGCGTACATCGACGCGGCGTTGAGTGCAGCCGCGGTCCGCTCAGGACGACACGAGGTCGGATTGGAACACGTCGAGTTCGTAGCTCCGCTCGTCGTCGACAAGCACGATGTTCCGGTTCTTCAAGTATCGGTCGAGGACAGCACCCGGCGTTTCGTCATTCGCTCGCGTTCGGCGACGGACACGGTGTGGACGGTCAACGCCACGGGTCGTCTCGTCGAGGGGCATTTCGACGCGCCGTTCGTTGCGTCCGACTCCGCGCCCGACGCCACCCACATCTCCGGCGACGACCTGTACCCACTTCTGGCAGCCGCCGGCCTGCAGTACGGGCCCGCATTCCAGGGGATCGAGACCGTTGCGATCGGCAAAGACACGGTTGTGGCCTCCATCGACGCCGCGCGCCACGGCGGGTCGAGTCACCTCGTGCACCCGGCCGTTCTCGACACCGCACTGCAGTGTGTCGCGACGCTGTCCGCCGGCGCATCCGGTGCGGTCGTGCCGTTCTCGATGGGTACCGTGCGCCGTTACGGTCCGCTCCCGGATCACGCCACCGTCGTCGTGAAGCGCACGTCCGTCGATCCGATGCGTGCCGACATCGCCATCACCGATCCCGAAGGCCGAGCTGCAGTCACTCTCGGCGGCGTCGAATTCCGAGCGATCGCACCACCGCAGTCGCTCCACCATCGTCTGTCGAAGGTGTTCTACGAACCGGTGTGGGAACTGCACGACAACCGCGATCTCCACGCGATAGGAACCGAAGCGGCCCGCGACTTCGCACTCGTTCTGATTCTCGGAGACGCCGACGTCACCGCGCGCACACGCGCCGAGGCAATTGCAGCGTCACGACCGTCCTCGATGATTCTCGACGCCGATACCGTGACCGTTCCCGAGACCGTCGCGGTACTTCGAGCGGGGATGGCAACCGATGCCGTCGACCGCGCAACCGTCGTCGCCGTCGCCGGACGGTTCACCGACTCGGCGTCCGCGGTCGGATCGCTGCTCGCCGCAGCTCGTACCGTCCACGTGGCGATCTACGGGGACGACATCGGCCCCGCGGCCGACCCGGGCAGCGTGAACGCAGTCATCGTCGCCGAGCGCGCCTTCTGCATGCCGGGTGACACGGAAGGCGCCGATCTGACTCACGCGGGGCTCGTGGGGGCACGACGGTCACTGCGCAACGAACAGTCCCCCGCCGCATGGCGTTTCATCGACACCGAGCCCTCGACAACGCTGTCCGAGATCACTGCAGAGACCTTCGCATTCGGTCCGTTCGCAGGCGATGTCGTGGACGAGGTGGCGCTGAGGCAGGGCTCCCGCTGGGTCGTCACTCTGCGCAGCAGCCTGGCCGAACACCTCGCCGTTCGAGATGAGCCGACGACGCTCCGCGACCCAGAGCAGTCGTTCGCCATCGAGGTTCCGGCTTCGAAGTTACTCTCGGACATCACGTTCCGCGCACATCGGCGTCGTGAACCAGGTCCGGGCGAGATCGAAGTGAAGATGGAAGCCGTCGGACTCAACTACAAGGACCCGCTGAAAGTAATGGGGGTCCTCACCGACAGGGAACTGGCTGGCACGTATTTCGGGTCCACGCTCGGTCTCGAGGGCGCGGGAATCGTCACGCGAGTGGGGCCGGGCGTCACCGAGATCGTTCCGGGCGACCGCATGGGCGTGTGCGCACGAAACATGATGCGGCGCTACGTCACGATCGGCATCGAGGAAGGCGGGACGATGGCCATCCCGTCGACATGGGAGGCCGGGTGGTGCTCGTCTATTCTGCCGTTCCTCTGCGCGCAGTACGGTCTCGTGCATCTGGCGCGGGTGCAGCCGGGTGAGACGGTACTGATTCATGGTGCTGCGGGCGGTATGGGATTGGCTGCCGTGCAGGTAGCGAAGCTGATGGGCGCACGCGTCATCGCCACCGCCGGCACCGAGGAACGTCGAGCCGTGGCACGCGACGCCGGCGCAGACGAAGTTCTGGCATCGAGATCGCTCAACTATTCCGAAGAGGTCATGGCGCTCACCGACTGCCACGGAGTCGACGTGGTCTTCAACTCGTCTCCGGGTGAGATCATGGCGCAGAACCTGCACGTCGCAGCCGAATTCGCGCGCATCATCGAAATCGGCAAGGCCGACATCTACTTCGGCGGTGTCATGGATCTGAAGCCGTTCGACCGCAATCTGACTTTCTACGCCGTCGACATGGACCGAATGTTCGAGCACAAACCCGACCTGGCACGTCAGGTCACCCGTGAGGTGTTGGACAGGATGTCGACCGGAGAATACGAGCACCTGCCGTACACGATGTACACCATGGACCGGGTGGGCGAGGCGTTCGATTCGGTCATCCGGTCCTCGCACACGGGCCGCGTCGTACTCGATCTCGCCGAGGACTCCCCCGTCGTCCGTCCCGATGTCCCGACGGTCGACATCGATCCCGCGGCAACGTACGTCGTCACCGGCGGATTCGGCGCGTTCGGCACCGCCGTCGCGCGGTGGCTCGTCGACGAGGGCGGCCGCAACCTCGTTCTGGTCGGAAGGAACGGCGCAAGCACCGATCGGGCACAGGAGACGCTTGCCGAATTCGCTGCAGCCGGAGTGAACGTCACCGAGGAATTACTCGACATCTCCGACTACGACGCCGTCCTGCAGATGGTGAACAGAGTGAAGAGCGGCGGCAGCAACCTCGCCGGCATCTTCCATACGGCGGGACTCGTCGACAACTACGCCGTCAACGACATCACCGACGAATCGCTGCGGAACATTTTCCTGCCCAAAGTCACCGGTGCCGTGAATCTCGATCGCGCATTGGACGAGGTCGGAGTCGATCCGAGCATCTTCGTGATGTTCTCGTCGATGAGCAGCCTCACCGGTGGCGCACCTCAGGTGTCGTACTCCGCAGCCAACTCCGTCCTCGACGCCTTGGCGTGGACACGTCGGCAGAGGGGAAAGTCGGCCTTCACCGTCAGCTGGGGTTCGATGTCCGGCGGTGGAATGGCCGAGGCGAAGCAGGAAGTGGTGCGCTACCTGGACATGCTGGGCTTCAAGAACATCGACATGGACGAAGCGACCTTGCTCCTACGCGAATGCTTGACGTTGGACATCCCACATGTGGCGCTCGTCGGGATCGACTGGGAACAGTGGGGAGTAGCCAATCCGGCATCGGCAACCATTCCGCGGTTTGCCGCGCACATCGCCGCAGCCAGTACTGGCGGATCCGGCATCTCGGCGCTCCAGGCCGAGGTGCTCGCGCTTCCCGAGGACCAGCGGGCGGATGTCCTCACGTTCATCCTCGCCGAACAGTTGGCGCTCGTGATGGGCATCGATGCAGAGGCGGTCGACGTCCAGACGCCACTGCCCGAGCTCGGACTCGACTCTCTGATGGCAGTCGAGTTCGCGGCCCGTGTCGGAAAGACCGTGGGATTGGAGCTCTCCGTTCTCGAGTTCGGTCGAGGGCACGGTCTCGCCGCGATCGGCGGGAAACTCGCCGCGGGACTCACCGCTCGCGCCGCCGGAGTCCCCGCGCCGGCCGAGCCCTCCACACCGGAACCTGCGCCCATCGAGATCGAGGTCATCGCGGGTCCGGCCTACGAGCCGGTCGACGCGGCGCTGGCGGTCGAGGGCGCAACCAGCGGAGGCCCCCGAATGACCGACACAACAGGAATCAACTGATATGACGAGTGATGCGCGCGAAATTGCGCGACAGCTACTGTCGCGCAGCGGTTATTCGACCGTGCAGGTCGACGATCCCGGCACCTCGACACACCTCGGATCCCCGGTGCCTGTTCCTGAATTGACGCCTCCGTCGGGGGCTCGCTCCGCGGGACGCGGCCTGCTCGATCATCCGGACATCGTGTCCACCGTCGCGCAATTCGACGGCGTCGACGCCATGTTCGCGTCGCTGGGGGTCCCGAATCCGCTCTACCTGGAGCACGAAGGCACGAGCGGCGCAGTAATCCGACAACTCGACCGAGACATGGTCAACTTCGGCTGTTTCAACTATCTGGGGCTGAGCAACGACCCGCGAGTCGCGGACGCAGCCATAGCCGCCATCGACGAGTACGGCACATCGGTATCGGCGAGCCGTATCGTGTCCGGTCAGATTCCGCTGTACGCGACGTTCGAATCACGAATCGCCGAGATCTATGACGTCGACGATGCCGTCATCACGACGAGCGGATACCTCACCAATGCTGCAGCGGTGGGGTATCTCCTCGGTCGCGGAGATCTGGCCGTGTGTGACGCTTTGGTCCACAGCAGCATCGTGTCCGGCACCGAGTGGGCGGGATGTCGTCGAATCACGTTCCGACACAACGATCCTAGTGCGCTCGAAGCGATACTGAAGATGTCGAGGTCGGGTTTCACTCGGGCGATGGTCATCCTCGAGAGTCACTACAGCATGGACGGTGACGTCGCTCTTCTTCCACAACTCGTCGCCGTCGCTCGTAAGTACGACTGCGCGGTGATGATCGACGAGGCCCATTCGTTCGGGGTGCTCGGGGAGCGCGGCCATGGGATCAGAGATCTGTACGGCTTGCCCGGGGACACGGTCGATGTGTGGATGGGGACCATGTCGAAGGCGCTCGGCAGCGTCGGCGGGTTCCTCGCCGGACGTCGAGAGCTGATTCGCGCGTTCAAGTATTCAGCGCCCGGGCTCAGTATGTTCGCGACCGCGCCCGCTCCTGCATCGATCGCGGCAGCGCTCGCGAGTATCGACATCATCGACGCCGAACCGGACAGAATCGCGCGGCTGCAATCGAACGCCCAGCATGCCTTCGCGAAGGCACAGGCGCTCGGACTGTCGACTGGGTTGGCCGAGGGCACTCCCATTCTGCCGATCATCGTGTCGGACACGCAGAAGGCGGTCATCGCGCAAGTGACGCTTCTGGAAGCAGGCGTGAACGTCAATGCGATCACGTACCCTTCGGTTCCGCTCGGCGAAGAACGCCTTCGCTTGTTCATCTCAAGCGAGCACACGATCGAGCAGATCGACACGACACTGACCGAGATCGCGAATGTCCTCGACCGGTTGTAGCGGCAGGTTCACTAACCCCGCGAACAGTTGAATCGTGGACCAACTGCTCGATCGAATCACGCTGCGAGCGAACGAGTTGCAGCCGATTCAGTTCGATCACGCCCTGCCGCCAATCGCGGCGCACGGCAGCCTCGACGACAGGGAGGTATCGGTGTATGGTCTGCACTCAACGCAGCTGACCAGCGGCAACAGGGGGACTCGATCACGCCGCGCGGTCACCAGCGAACTCGGAGCCGTACCGACTGCCACCGCTTCTCGACGAACCCCTCGTTCAACGACCGAACAGGACGTCCCTTGCACAAGGCTTCGACATCGATATCGACACCTTCCTCACGTAACCGATTGGTGGAAGCCATCATCGGGAACGCCCGTCTCGTAGTCGCCACCTGCATCGCTGTCATCCTCGCGGCAGGGATCTGGGGCGCGGGCGTCCTGACGGATCTCAGCCTCGGCGGGTATTCCGATCCTGGCAGCGCAGCAGCGCAGGTCGACGACATCGTCGACGCCGAATTCGGCCGCTCTGCCCCCGATATCGCGATCGTCTACACGCCTCGAGACGGACGGTCGATCGACGACATCCGTGGCGTCGTCGAAGCCAACCTCGCCGAGATCGACGCATCCCTTCTCGTGCGAGCTCCGTTGACATATTGGAACGTGCCGCCCGCCTTCGCAGAGGGGCTGACGTCGTTCGATCGTCGATCCGTGGCTGCGGTACTGACTTTTACCGGCGACGAGGATACCCGGGTCAAGTCCTACCGCGACATCAAGGACGCCCGCATGTTGGTCGGAATCGATGTCGAGTTCGGCGGCTTCTCCGCCATCGCCGACGCCTACAACACGCAAGCTCGCGCCGACTTGGTCCGGGCCGAGATCATCACTTTCCCGATACTGATGGTGTTGCTGCTCCTCATTTTCGGCGGAGTCACCGCTGCCGCCGTGCCGTTGTGCATCGGAGGCTCGAGCATCCTCGCTTCACTTGCGGTGATGCGAGTACTGACCACCTTCACCGAGGTCAGCATTTTCGCTACCAACATCGCGACGCTGGTCAGTCTCGGTATGGCCGTGGACTACAGCTTGTTCGTGCTGACCCGATTCCGTGAAGAGCTTCGGCGGGGAGCCACGACCGAGGACGCGGTACGCCGAACGATGGCAACCGCGGGCCGTACGGTCGCGTTCTCCGGTCTGCTGCTGGTGTGCGGTTTCATCGGAATGTTGATCTTTCCGCAAGCGATGGTTCGTTCACTCGGTTTCGGCGGCATGGCGGCAGTCGGCGCCGCGGCCTTCGTGTCACTGACCGCACTCCCGGCAACCCTCATGCTCCTGGGGCATCGGATCAATTCGCTCAGTTGGCGCAAGGGTGGTATCGACCGTGGAGACGAACGTGCAGAACGTTTCTGGGGTTCGGTCGCGAGTCGGGTGATGCGTCGACCGATTCTGGTTGCGGTTGCGATTCTTGCTTTCCTCGCCCTGCTCAGTGCGCCGATCTTCGGGTTGACCCTCGGGGACCTCGACCACAAGGGGTTGCCACAGGATGCTCCGGCTCGGGTAGCGACCGACAAGCTGTTCTCCGACTTTCCGCTTGCCAATTCCGGAGTCACCGTCATGGTGCAGTCGGCGGAGGGCGGGTCACCGGATCCACTGGCCGTGCAGGAGGTCGCGAACGAGGTGGCGCGCCAGAACGGAATCGCAGCCGCGGCACCGGCAGGCGAAGCCGAAGACTTTGCAGTGGTGCGCGCCATCCTGTCCTCCCCCGACCGAACCGAAGGTGCACTCGCCGCCGTGGATTCCATTCGGGAGATCACTCCGCCGGACGGCACCGTGATCAGAGTAGGAGGGCCGACTGCCCTCAGCCAGGACGGAATCGCCGCCATCTACAACACGATTCCATGGATGTTCGCGATCATGATTGCAGCCACCTTCGTCGTCACCACTGCCGCATTCAGGTCGATAGTGTTGTCCGTCAAGGCAATTTTCATGGCTATGGTCAGCCTGGCCGCCACCTTCGGTGTGCTGACCTTCATCTTCGACGACGGTCACGGAGCGGGTGTTCTCGGCATCAACCCGGGCCCAGTCCAAGCCACCATGAGCATCCTGATCCTCGCTGTCGTGTTCGGGCTCTCCACCGACTACGAGATCTTCCTACTCTCCCGCATCGTCGAAGCGCACGACCGCGGTGCGTCTACTCGGGAGGCAGTTCGCATCGGGGCTGCCCGCACCGGACGAGTCGTCACCGCGGCAGCTCTACTTCTGATCACGGTGACTGCGGCTTTCTCGCTGTCCGAACTTTCGATGATGCGCTTGTTGGGAATCGGCGTCATCGTCGGTCTGATCCTCGACGCGACAGTGGTGCGGATGCTGCTCGTCCCGGCTCTCGTCGCGCTGATGGGCGAAGCCAATTGGTGGTTGCACCCCTCTGCGTCCACACCCGAACCCACTCAGGTTCTTTCAGACAAGGACAGTGCCCATGCCGGTTGACATCAGAACCGCGACCATCTCCGACGTCAAGGAGATGTCGGAGATGATGGCGCGAGCATTCCACTCCGACGATCCGGTGAGCGCGTACTTCTTCCCCAACGATCGACGCCGGCCGAAGATGCAGCGGCGGATGATGTCTGCGCTGATACGGCATCGCTATCTTCCGGTCGGCGGAGCGGAAGTCGCGGTCCTCGACGGACAGATCGTCGGCGTGAGCCTGTGGCATCCACACGATGCTCCCCGGGTCGAATGGTGGCGCGGTCTTGTTGCGGGTCCGCACCTGCTGTGGTCCATGGGTAGCGCGGTACGAGCCGGCATCGCGATGGACCGGATGCTCGACGCGGGCGCTCCCGACGACGACGCCGTGCTGTGGGTGTATCTGGGAGTCGAACCGACGCTGCATCGGTCCGGTGTCGGCGCGGCGTTGTCGCAGTCGTTCTTCGACCGCGTCGACCGGGATGGCCGGACGACGTTCGGAATCTGCAAAGAAGGCAACATCCCGTTCTGGACTGCAATGGGATTCGTCGAAGCAGGGACCGCCACGATCGGCCCCAATGGACCCGTGGTGCACCGGCTGAACCGTCCGCCCACTGCCCGAGGAGCGGAGCAGCACAGCGAAAGTCCACAGCACGGACTGAGGTGAGTTCTGGCTCGGCGAAGCTGACATCTCGGTGATCGCCTGTTTGCGCAGCACTGTCGTCGGTTGCAGTCGGCCTGAATCAAATATCACGGTGCATGCGCGATGCGATTCCCGCCTCGGCGTTTGGCTTCGTACATGGCATCGTCTGCGACGTCGATCAGGGCCCGCACTGTGCCGGGCATGTCCACATCGGATTCGAAATCCTGGATGGGTGCCGACGCGACTCCGATGGAGGCCGATACCGGCGCGCGATCGCTGACGTCGTAGATCGCCACGAGAAGGGCGCGGGCGAGTTGGGACGCCCGGTCGGGTTCACTGACGAGTACGACAACGAATTCCTCGCCGCCTAGGCGCGCGCCGACCGCTTGGTCTCCGCACAGACGACGGATGCGACCAGCCGTCTCCCGGAGAACGTCATCTCCGGTCGCGTGACCGAACTGGTCGTTCACTGCTTTGAACGAGTCCAGGTCGATGCAGATCGCGGACACGCAGCAAGAGTTCGGAGACTCGCCGGTCTTCGGAGGCTGCAGTAGTTCATGCACAGCCGCGAACAAGCCGCGTCGGTTACGTAGTCCGGTCAAGTGGTCGAAGTACGCCCGCGCTGCGTCCTGACGGAGGGTATCGAAGAAGAAGTGGTTGAGTGGCGAGGCAGCAAACAACACCACCGTCACAGCAATCGATGTCGTGATTGCGGTAAGAGTCTCCTCCGGTTCGGACACAATCGCCCGAACGAAGAGGACCAGGACAACACCCATCGACAACACATGGTGGACGGCGAAAGCACGCGGGCCGTGGAACACGTTCGTGTAGTTGCCCATGGGTGCGAAGAGCATTCCCAGGGCAATAGATATCGGGCTCGGTGGCAGCGACAGCAGCATCGCCGCGATCGAGCTGTCACCCACTGCGACAAAACACCGGGATTGGGTTCTGGTCGGCATCTGTCCTCGCAACCACCACAACCCGATCGTCGTCGACAGCACGGCAACACAGATGAAGACCCAGCTCGCATAGGGTGCAACCTCACCTCGACTCGATGCCAGGCTCAGAGCGCCGATAACCGCAATCAGCGCACACGTCGACGCAATCAGATAGGGAGCGGCACGCAGAACCGAGTGGGTGCGGTGATAGCTCACCACCCAGTCGTAGTCGATGGCGGCAGACCACCACACGCGCAGTGCACTCATCGCACGTTCAACCTCGGTTTCGATAGTCGCCGGAAGCCGTCAGCCCGAGGACGGGGACCTATTCAGTCATGTCCGGACCGATAGCTGCGCCTGCGGGTCTACGACTGAGTGAAGGCCGACGTCGTAGGACTGGTGACCCAACGCTCGAAAGACATCTGCAGCCATGCCGTCGACGGTATGAGCTTCGTCCCTCTCCGGCTGATATAGCAGCATACGACCCAATGCGAGGAGCGAGCCAGATGTTGAAGAACAAACCGTTGGTCGTCGGTGACGAATCGTCATAGAACTGATCACCGCGACCCTGACGTCCGATCACTGAGGATGCCCGTTCATCTCGGCGGGCACGTCAGACTCGATAGGGCTCCGACCGACTGTCGCGTGCCGCAGCTGGGGAACGCAGATGCCCAGCTACGGCACGCGGCGAACGGTCACAACTAGCGCGACTCGCGCCACCGGGTGGCCTCGGCCAACTCGAACCCGTACCGATCGGCCAATACGCCGAGTCGATGAACGTTCGCACTGTCCAAAGAGGTTCCGATGCTTCGGAGTTCGAACTCACCGGACAAGGACAACAGCATCGTCTCGGCCATGCATGCATACGTCAGGCCCGGTGCTAGACCATAGTTCAATCCGTAGTCCGACCCTGCTGGCAGCCGAACGATGCCGCCGTCGAACACCGTCACATCGGGGCGAATGCGGCCCACGTCGTGCGGAATGTTCGGCGGCTGAGCGACATCGCAGACTATGGCGTCGGACGCCAGATCCGTCGCGTCGATAAGCGAATGCGGTGCCGAGGTCGCTGCGATCACGATGTGCGTTCGGGCAACGCCAGCGGCAGGATCGTCATAGAACTCGAGGCGACCACCAGCGACGAGGTCGTCGAGCGAACCGTGGTCAGCCGCTGCAGCGAGAGCCCCTGAACCGCCCCTCGCCGCGTCCGCGATCTCCCCCGCTGCGGCCCAGAGCTTGGGTGCAATCTGCCCGTGTTCACCCGGGCGTCCGACGAGGGTAATGGTGCCGACGTCGGGGGCCAATGCCCGTGCGATGGTTCGCCCGATCGCTCCTGCCGCCCCGAGGATGGTCACCCGCGTCGTCCCCAGATCGATGTGCCGCTCAGCACACACGCGATGAACAGCCCGTATGCTTGCCGCCGCTGTGAACGAATTGCCTGTTGTCAGAACGCCGGCCATTGTTCCGAGCGCAAGCCCGTTCGCGGTGACCACCGAGGAGTAGCCGCCGAGTCCGACGACTGTCGCCCCACGCTCGAAGGCAAGGTTCGCGGCCGCGGCCACTGCCGCAACAGCTGCTTCGGGCGGCAACTTCAGCAATGCCCGAGATGTGAACGGTAGTCCGATCAGATTGCCGTGGGCTGCACCGTCGTGTTCGGTGACTATTCGACCGCTGCCGACGACGAACGGCGACGGGTTGAGTTCCGATGTCGCCGAAGCAAATCTGTTCAGCAAGTCCTCCCGCTCGGCGTGTGAGAACTCGATCAACGATGTGTCGAAGGTTTCGAAGACGTCGAGGTCCAAGGGATGGGCGATGAAGCCGAAGCGGAAGTCTCCCTCGACTTCCGGTCGGTGCGGAAGCCTGGCACCGATGGGCGAATCCGTAGTGGGTGCAGGCTTGGGCGACCGTCCGACGAGATGTCCGATCAGGCCGCCCAGGTCTCCCGCTGCAGCGAATGCGAACGCTCGGTCGAGAGCGGCCACCATGCGCCGGCATTCGGAATCCGTCACCGTGAGTGGTGGTTCCACCCTGAGTACACGCGCTCCGAAAAGGGTTGGAGCGAGTCGGATTCCCTCCACCTGCGACAGATAGGACGACACCATCACCGCCAGATTCTGCTGGTCTGCAATGGAACCGAGAATTGCCTGCCTGCCGACGAAATTGATGTCGTCGGTGAGCTCGACCCCGAGCAACAGTCCTCGACCACGCACATCCGTAACCACTGTGGGGTACTTCATTGCAAGCTTCCGAAGTTCACCCTTCACGGTGTCGCCGAGTTCCTTGACCCTCGTCACCAGCGCGCCGCCGTTCGCCGTCAACTCGTCGAGCACCGCAATTCCAACGCGCGCGGTGAGCGCATTGCCCGCGAAAGTAGAGGTGTGCCGCAGCGCGAAGCTCTCCCCCACCAGTTCAGGTCGGCACAATACTGCTCCACTGGGCAGGACGCCGCCTCCGAGAGCTTTCGCGAGGGCCAGAATATCGGGGACGACGCCTTCGTCGTCGCACGCGAACATCGTTCCGGTCCGGCCCAATCCGGTCTGAACCTCGTCGACGGCCATGAGAACGCCGTGCGCAGTGCAGATTTCACGTACCCGCGTCAGGTAACCGGTCGGCGGTGCGACGACTCCGCCCTCGCCCTGAATCGGCTCGACTACGAAGACCGCGAAGTGACCCGGCGAGTCTTTCAGAGTCTGCTCCAGCGCATCGCTGTCTCCGAAGGCAATCGCCTCGAAGCCGGAAACCGGAGCACCGAATCCAACCTGATACTTGCTGTTGCCCGTCGCCGACAGAGCGCCGAGGGTCTTCCCGTGAAAACTGTTGTGAGTACTCAGAACTCCCATTCGACCAGTGGCGGACCTGGCGATCTTGATCGCGATCTCCATCGCCTCGGCACCACTGTTGACGAATGTCACGCGCTCCAGACCGGGTGGCGCTACTTCGACGAGCTTGTTCGCGAGCTCGCCAGCCGGGTACAGCACCGAGGGCTGCACGAAGATGGCCTCGCCTGTCGTCCGGACCGTATCCATGGCACGCCATACACAGTCGGGATTGTGTCCGAATGGAAGTGCGCCGTAGGCACCCGCGAAATCGAGGTGAACCCGTCCCGCCGCATCGTGCAGAGCTGTGCCCTGGCCCGACACGTACTCGATGTCCAAATCGACCGCGCTCAGCAGCCGGAACAACTCGGGATTGACGCTTGTCGTGTAGCCGTCTCGGCCGGTGGGATGTTCGGTGGAAATTCGTCCGATCGATATGTCGGTCATCTGTGCTCCGTGTCTCGCGAAACCACCTCCGGTAGCGCAAGCTGCCGGGAGGCGATCTCGCGCAACCAGAGCTCGCCCCACGGTGGGACGCAAGCGCGATGGTAGCTGCCCAACGGCTGTAGTTAGCGGAACAAAGATGCACTGACTACCGATTAAGCGACACAAACCCTACATACGGTCGGTTTTCCCCTCCCGTCGGTCGATGTGTGTAGTGGATGTCACACAGCTACTTCAGTTCGGTCGCCGACACGACCCACTTGCCGTCGATCAGTTCCATGTTCACCATGATCGGGAACATGGCGCTGTCGAAGGCTGCGCCTGCACGCGTCGAGCTGACGTTCATGTTCGCGAGCACCTCTGCCTTGTCGGATTCGAGCCGCGTCAGGCCGATGTCCATGACGTCGACCTCGGTGGCGGTCTGCGTCTGCACTGCACCGGACTTGATGGCGTCGAGGAACTGGTTCGTCTGCTCCTGCAACGCCGGTCCCATGTACTCGCGTGCCTTCGCAAGATCGTCGTCGATGGTCTCCCAGTTGTACCGGTACAGCGCCGTGAGACCGTCCGTCGCAGCCCTCGTCACTTCGGAGGAAGTTGCCTGGTCGACCCATGCTGCGTTCTCGACCGACGTGCCCGGCTTCATCGCTGCGACGGTCGCGAATGCAATGAGCAGCACCGCAACGACACCCACCACGATCGTCGGCATCCACCGAGTACGCCCGCCCGGCGACGACTCAGCGACCTCAGACGTAGCTGCGGGCTCGGGCGTGGCAGCGGTCTCGGGCGTGGCAGCGGTCTCGGGCTCGGGCGTGGCAGCGGTCTCGGAGTTCTTCTTCTCGAGCGACGGCTTGTCGGCCTTGGCTGTGTCGGCCGAGGTGGCTTCCGCGGTCCCCTCCGAAGCAACCGGAGCGGAATCTACGACGGTGGAGTCCGCTGTGGCGGCATCGGATACCGCGGCGGATTCTGCCGTGCCAGCGGTCGTCGGTTGCGAGTCCTCGGCCTTCCTCCCGACCCCCGCGACCTTCTTCCGGGCTTTGGAGGTCGTGTTCGGGGGAACGATCTTGCGGCGCTGTGGGGGCACTGGTGTACAACTCCTCGATAACTTCAGGTGTGACTCGCGACTTCGGGTACGACTTGGGCGAGCAAGGGGCTCCTCGCGATGGTGGTTCTACGGCCCGCTCGGCGTGCCGGGCGCAGCACCCTCGGTCGCACCTGGATCTGCCGGTGCGACAGTCGCGTTCGGATCTGTGTTCGGATCTGCAGTCGCATTCGGATCTGCGGCAGCATTCGCATCCACGGTGCCCGCCACCGGATTGAGCGGAACTGGATCCCCGATCGGCGTCGCCTGCGATGCCTTCCACGTCCCGTCGACGTCTTGCATCCCCAGTTCCATGACCAGACGCTGCCGTGAGGGTTGGTATCCGTCGCGCGTCGTCGTAGTCGCGACGACGACGAGAGCCCTGGCTGTGCCTTCGTCCTCGGAGAATTCGGTGAGAGTTCCGGACAGCACCTCGGAGGTGGTCTTCGCCGTCAGGTCGCGCTGGTCCTCGGTGAACGACGAGCGCATGTCCTCGATGAACTTGTTCATGTCGTCACCGGTGACAGAGGTGAGAATCGTGTCGAAGGACTGGTCGAGATTCGCGGAGTCGAGGGTCGTCATGTTGAGTACGGCCTGCTGGGCGCCGGTCAGGGCGGAATCTCTGGTCTCGGCCGTAGCGCGGTCCGCTGCGGCGTCCTTCCATCCGATGCCGAACCACACACTCGCCGCGAGCGCGACGGCGGCCACGATGGATACGCCGATCAGAAACGGCTTTGCTTTGTTCTTCGGTTCGGTGGACGACGACGGCTGCTGCGTCTCGTCCGTCGACCCGGGCTCGGTGTTTGACGTCACAATTGAAACCTTACTCTTCGGTAACACGGGCTCGATTCGCGCCGAGAACGACCACGGGAACCCCGAAACGAGAAAAGCGGTGGATCTGCCGACT
>NZ_JBMDIX010000061.1:0-17092 GCF_057808915.1 Rhodococcus sp. FG69
TGTGGGCGGCGATGGCTTCGTCGAGGCCGATGACATCGTCGAGCAGGGTGTCCTCGTCGAGCAGGGTGTCCTCACACTCGGTCGTCGTCATGCGTCACCCCCTGCAATCCGAAGTTCGAACTGATGTTCGATTCACTGCTGGAACTGTAACCCACCCCACCGACAAAGTCACCAATCCTGCACAGACGCAACCCTATTCGCGGAAATCAATTCACATCCGAACCCCGTCCAGCTGATGAGATTCCTAGCCGAGCTCACACTTCAGACCACCCGGTACATTCGATGGATGAGCATCGACTCCCCCGCCAAGCCCACGCGTCGCACCGCTCGGTGGATCGCTGGCATCGTCGCAGCGGCAATCGTGATCGCTGCCGGCGTCCTGTGGATGGCACCGAGCCGATACTTGCCGTGGGACACGACGCCATTCCCCGAGACCGACACGTCAGCACTCACCACGGAGCAGGCGACGGTAGTCGAGCTCGTCCGAGCCGAGCACGAGCGGCAGCGACCGGGGACGTTCTATTCCGAGGGCGTCGACGAGGCGTGGTGCGCGAACTTCGTCAGCTGGATCATGAAGGAGTCCGGACAACCGCTGAGCAACCCGAACTCGGGCAGCTGGCGCATTCCGGGGGTGTACACGCTCACGGAGTACTACCAGGCGCAGGGCAGGTTCGAACCGAAGGGATATCTACCGTCGGTCGGCGATGTGGTGTTGTACGACAACAGCAGCTGGGTCGGCCAGCACACCAACATCGTCGTCGCGGTCGATGGCGAGACCGCAACCACTGTGGGCGGCAACGAGCTCGGGAAGATTCGTGTTCACACCGTCGATGCGCTGTCCGACTCCGCCATCGTTGGATTCGGAACCCTCGCATAGGCACGCCTCGCGCACAACCCCCGACAATTCACCCCAACAGCTTCTTCTGCACCTTGCCCATCGCGTTGCGAGGAAGCGACTCCACGACGCGGATTTCCCTGGGCCGCTTGTGGATCGACAGCTCGGACGCCACCAGATCGATCAGCACCTGCGGCTCGACATCGCTACCGACCACGTAGGCGACGATCCGTTGCCCGAGATCCTCATCGGGAACGCCGATAACGGCCACCTCGTCGACACTGGTGTGGCCCAACAGAACGGTCTCGATCTCGCCCGCGCCCACTCGGTATCCGCCTGACTTGATCAGGTCCGTCGATGCTCGTCCGACGATGCGATGGAAACCGTCGTGGTCGATGACGGCAACGTCACCGGTGTCGAACCAGCCATCCTCGGTAAACGACTTGGCCGTCGCTTCCGGGTTGTTCAGGTATCCGTCGAACATCATCGGTCCCCGTACCTGCAGTGCCCCGACGGATTCTCCGTCGTGCGGCAGGATCTCTCCGTTCTCGCCGCGCAACCGGGTCTCGACGCCTTTCACCGGCACCCCCACCGAGCCCGGCCTGCGCTCGCCATCGGCGCGGGTGCTGATCGTGATGAGGGTTTCGCTCATGCCGTAGCGCTCGATCGGCGCCTGCCCCGTCAGAGCGCGCAACTTCTCGAACACGGGGACAGGCAACGGTGCGCTTCCCGAGACGAGGAGCCGTGCCGTGGACAGGGTACGGGCGGAATCCTCGTCGGCCGCGATCCGCGACCAGACGGTCGGCACACCGAAATAGAGCGATCCACGGGCGGCAGCGTAGAGCGCAGGCGTCGGCTTGCCGGTGTGGATGACTGGGCTTCCGATGCGGAGAGGTCCGAGCAACCCGAGAATGAGTCCGTGGACATGGAACAGCGGGAGACCGTGTACGAGTGTGTCTTTCCATGTCCACTGCCAGGCGTCGGCGAGCGCGTCGATGTCCGCAGCGATAGCCTGACGGGACAGCAGCACGCCTTTGGGAGGACCCGTCGTGCCCGAGGTGTAGAGCACGAACGCGATCGACGACGGGTGCGGGTCTGGATAGCTGTGCCACGACCTGGCGTGCTGCCGGACGGGTAGCACCTGCAGTCCTGCCGTGTCCTCCGGCGCCTCCCCGAGCCATGCCTGCGCGCCCGAGTCGCGCAGAATGTGCTCACGCTCTGCGGGGCCCGCATCCGGCGGGACAGGGACGACGGTCACGCCGGCGATGAGACAGCCGACGACCGCGAGCACGGTCTTGACCGACGGCGTCGCCAGCACTGCCAGCCGATCTGCCTGGGCGACGCGCTCGGCCACGGACGTCGCGGCACCGAGAATGTCGCCTCGGGACAGTGCGGTATCGCCGATGGTGACGGCGTCGGGAATGTCCTCTCCGCGGGCGACGGCGAGTGGGTTCAATGAACGAAGCAGCACATGGCTACCGTACATACATGGATGCCGACGGAATCGACACCGGCGACTACGCCGAATACATGACCGTCCCCGCCGGAGACCTGCAGCCCGGGGTCTATCTCATCGGGACCGATGCGGAACAGGACGCGGACACCGAGGAAGAACTGGAGGACGACCTCGAGAACGACGACGACCTGGACATCGAACATGTCAGTGACGGCGCTCCGAGACTCGTGTACTCCGTCCAATCCGACGACTTCTGGACGCGCGTCGAGCTCGCCGACCTACGCGCGACGCAGATCTACGAGGAAGCACACGCACGCAACCCGTCGACCAACACCGAACCCAAGCGGTTCACGACGGTAGAGGCATTCGGAAGCAACGAGCTCGTCTACATTCTCCGCATCAGACGCGGAGGGTGGGGAGACGAATGACCCTGAAGGCAGCTAACTGCTGAGTCTCTCGGTCGCGGCGTGAATACGCTCGTCCGTCGCGGTCAGTGCGATTCGTACGTGCTGGGATCCGCCCGGCCCGTAGAACTCTCCCGGCGCCGCCAAGATGCCGCGCTCGGCGAGCCAGTCGACGGTGTCGCGGCACGGCTCGCCTCGGGTGGCCCACAGGTACAGGCCTGCCTCGGAGTGGTCGACGGTGAAGCCGGCCTTCTCGATCGCGCTCTTCAGTTCGGTACGGCGAACCCGGTAGCGCTCGCGCTGCACGTTTTCGTGCTCGTCGTCGCCCAGCGCCACCGTCATTGCAGCCTGGATCGGAAGCGGCACCATCATGCCCGCATGCTTCCGTACCTCGAGGAGATCGCTCACCAGGACCGGATCTCCGGTGACGAACCCGGCGCGGTAGCTTGCCAAGTTCGAAGTCTTGGAAAGCGAGTGCACGGCAAGAAGATTGGTATGGTCGCCGCCGGAGACTCGCGGGTCGAGAATCGAGACGGCCTCGGCCTCCCAGGTCAACCCCAGATAGCACTCGTCGGAGACAACGACCGCGTCGCGCTCCCGCGCCCAGGCGACGACCTTGCGGAGATGGTCGACCGGCAACACCTTGCCGGTCGGATTCGACGGCGAATTCACGAACACCAGAGATGCGTTCTCGGGGCCGAGTCGGTTGAGCCCATCGGCACGGGTGATGCGTGCACCGGCCAACAGCGCGCCGACCTCGTACGTCGGATACGCGAGTTCGGGGATGACGACGAGATCGTCTTTCCCGAGGCCGAGCAGCGTCGGCAGCCACGCAATCATCTCTTTGGTACCGATTGCCGGCAGCACCGCATCGGCGTCGATCCCGGTCACACCGTATCTGCGTGCCAACGCATCCACAGCAGCCGTACGAAGGGCCGTGGTACCGATTGTCGTCGGGTACCCGGGCTGGTCCGACACCGACGCCAGCGCATCCCGAATGGTCTGCGCGACCGGGTCGACGGGAGTGCCGACCGACAGGTTCACTATCCCGTCAGGGTGCGACGCTGCCTTCTCCTTGGCTGCAGCAAGCGAGTCCCAGGGAAAGTCGGGCAGCCCGGCAGCGACCGATATGCGAGCCAACGTCAGTGCTCGCCCATCGGCGGAAGTGCCTTGATGAACGGCGGGTCGTAGTCCGTCTTGCCGAGCTTCGCTGCACCACCGGGAGATCCCAGGTTGTCGAAGAAATCGACGTTGGCGCTGACGTAGCCGCTCCACTGGTCCGGAACGTCGTCTTCGTAGAAGATGGCCTCGACCGGGCATACCGGCTCGCAGGCACCGCAGTCGACGCACTCGTCAGGGTGGATGTACAGCATTCGATTGCCCTCGTAGATGCAGTCCACCGGGCATTCTTCGATGCACGCCTTGTCGAGCACATCGACGCACGGTTCCGCAATCGAGTAGGTCACTGCTGCTCTCCCTCCCTTTCCGATAACTGGCGCGACAGCTTGTTCTCACAATTGAAGTAGCGCCCTGAGCATCCTAGTATCGCGTCGAAGACCGGCGACGATCCGCGCAGGGTGTCCTCACTTGCGAAGATACGTCGACGTTGTCGACATGTCCGACTGTACGTCGCTCCGGTCGTCGGCGTGATCCGCTACCCAGCGGCGGCCTTGCTTCGCTGCTCTGGACAGTGCCCCGCGTTCTCCGAAGTAGCCGGCGACGCCGCCGACGAGCGGAATCATCGAGATGATCCGAAACACCTTACGGCTGTGTGGACGCTTGGCGAGCTCGCTCGACACGTCCCTGAGCACGCTCGCAACATCCCACATTGCATGCAGCAACGCGAACGGACCGTTGTCGCGACGAGGCGTCGGCTCGGTCTCGGGTTCGGTATCGGAGAGATCGATCTCACGTTCGCACAGCACCTCGGCGAGGAGGCGGACATGCGCCGAACGCTCGGTGACTCCGCTCTCACGCGCTACGGCGACCAGAACCATCGACTGATTCGCGAAGCCGAGAAGATCCTGCAGTGGCAGCCGGTTGACGAGCACACCGAACACCCCTGGGAACGCGACAGCGACGGTGTTCAGTGCGCCGATCCGAGCAACCCACCACTCGGAGCGCGCGTCGGCATCGAGCTTCTGCCACGCCTCGGTGCCGGGAAAGTCGGTGGCGTTCAGCGCCGACGCGAGCGTGTCGAGAACCTTGTCCAACACGGTGTCGTTCTCGGTCGGACGCCGAAACGTTCTGGCTTTCAACCCGACCGGGTCGCGATTCGCCAGGAGGTCGAGGACAGGGTCGATGATGGCGACGGCCCGATCCAGAGCGGTCGCAACGGTACGATCCTCCATGCTCAGACCAGCCCCACCACTGAGGGAACCCGCTCGACCAGCTCGTAGGTCGTGGTGCGCTCGCGTGCTGGTCGGCCGATTCCCTCGGCGATGTCGTGGAGTTCGGCCACTGTCTTCTCCGAGCCGTTCTGACTGCCTGCCATTCTGGAAATGGTCTCCTCCATCAAGGTTCCGCCGAGGTCGTTCGCCCCGCCGTTCAACATCGCCTGTGTACCCGTTGTACCGAGCTTCACCCACGACGTCTGGATGCTGTCGATCCGCCCATGCAGCATGATGCGCGCCAACGCATGCACGGCACGGTTGTCCCGGTTGGTCGGCCCCGGTCGCGACGCCCCCGCCAGATAGAGCGGCGAACTCTGATGCACGAAGGGCAGCGGTACGAACTCGGTGAACCCTCCAGTCTTGTCCTGAATCTTCTTGAGTACGTTGAGGTGTCCTACCCAGTGCGACGGGTTGTCGACGTGGCCGTACATCATCGTCGACGACGACCTGAGCCCCACCTCGTGCGCCGTGGTCACTACCTCGATCCACTCGGCGGCCGGCAACTTGCCCTTCGTCAGCACCCAGCGAACCTCGTCGTCGAGAATTTCCGCCGCGGTGCCCGGAATCGTGTCGAGCCCGGCGGCCCGCAACTCCGTCAGCCAATCCCGAATGGACTGTCCGCCACGCGAAGCACCGTTGACGATCTCCATCGGCGAGAACGCGTGCACGTGCATCGACGGCACTCGCTCCTTCACTGCACGCACCAGATCCGCGTACCCCGTCACAGGCAGCTCAGGGTCGATCCCGCCCTGCATGCACACCTCGGTCGCGCCGACGACGTGCGCTTCCCACGCTCGATCAGCGACTTCGGACGTCGACAGAGTGAACGCGTCGGCGTCGCCCTTGCGTTGCGCGAACGCACAGAAACGGCAGCCGGTGTAGCAGATGTTGGTGAAGTTGATGTTCCGGTTGACCACGTAGGTGACGGTGTCGCCGTTGACCTGTTTGCGCAGCTCGTCGGCAAGCGCAGCCACGGCGTCCATGCCGGGGCCCTCGGCGGTCGCCAACGCGAGGTATTGCTCGTCGGACAAGCCTGCCGGATCTTTCTCCGCGGCATCGAGTGCGGACACGAGATCCCGGTCGACGCGTTCGAGACCCGCGAGGTCGCGGACCTGCTCCCGAATCGACTCCCAGTCCCCGAATGCGTTCGCGAGGTCCGAGCGCGCGTCGGTGTTTCGTCCCTGGCTGTCGATCTCGGTGTTCAGATCCACTCGCCCCGAGGACTCCCACTCCTCGTCGGGTTCCTGCCACGGCAGACCCGTCGGGATGACGCCGTCACGGGCCATCCCCGTTTCCGAATCAGCCAGTGCATGCACGTGCGCCGAGATCCTCGGATCGATCCATGGGGCACCTGCGAGTACGTATTGCGGCTGCGCCGCCGTGCGTTCGACCAGTGTGTATCCCGCAGCCTGCGAGAGTTCGGCGAGAGTGTCGAGGTTGGGCCACGGCCGCTCGGGGTTGACGTGGTCGGGTGTCAGCGGCGAGACGCCACCCCAGTCGTCGACTCCCGCACGCAACAACGCGGCGGTCTCCTGCGACTCGACGAGATTCGGTGGCGCCTGAATACGCATGGACGGGCCCATCAGGATTCGTGTCACGGCGATCGTCGCGAGGAACTCTTCCATTCCGGCGTTCGGCGCCGACCGCATCGCGGTGTCACCCTTGGCAAGGAAGTTCTGGACGATGACTTCCTGAACATGACCGAATGCTTTGTGCGCCTTGCGGATAGCCATGATCGACTCGGCACGGTCGCGAATCGTCTCCCCGATTCCGACGAGAATTCCGGTGGTGAACGGGATGTTCAAGCGGCCGGCGTCGGTCAGCGTGCGGAGCCGGACCTCGGGGTCCTTGTCGGGGCTACCGTAGTGCGCCTGCCCCTTCTCCTCGAACAGCCGCCGCGACGTGGTCTCGAGCATCATGCCCATCGACGGCGCAACGGGCTTGAGCCGCGAGAGCTCCTGCCAGCTCATGACGCCCGGATTGAGGTGCGGCAGCAAACCGGTCTCCTCGAGGACACGGATCGACATTGCCCGCACGTAGTCGAGCGTCGAATCGTAGCCGCGGGAATCGAGCCATTCCTTGGCCTCGGGCCACCGCTCCTCCGGTCGATCCCCGAGGGTGAACAGTGCTTCCTTGCAGCCGAGTTCGGCGCCCTTCCGAGCAACCTCGACGATGTCGTCGGGATCCATGAACAGCCCGTGGCCCTGAGCTGCGAGCTTGCCCGGCACGGTCACGAACGTGCAGTAGTGGCACTTGTCGCGGCACAGACGCGTGATCGGGATGAACACCTTCCGCGAGTAGCTGACGGTCTTGTCCCGACCGGCCGCGAGCAGTCCTGCATCGCGAACTCGGGACGCCGACGCCATCACGTCCACCAGATCATCGCCACGCGCATGCAGCAGAACGGTGGCCTCGTCGACATTGAGACTCACACCGTCGCGTGCACGACGCAGAACACGACGCATGGCTGACGGTGCGGGGACAGTTTCGGGCAACATGGTCACCAGTCGATCATGCTCCTCCGACGTGTGGGCGTGCCACCGGGACGCAGCGGGCGGACATTCGTCACGGCAACGTGCGAATCGTGCGGCACGGGTTTCCGGCTGCGAACGTGTTCGACGGCACGTCCCGGGTCACGACGCTCCCCGCACCGACCACCGAGTTCTCGCCGATCGTGACACCTGGACACACGATGACGCCACCTCCCAACCAGACGTTGTCGCCGATCGAGATCGGGGCAGCACTCTCCCACCGTTGCCGTCGAGCTTCGTGATCGTCCATCGGATGCAACGCGGTGAGCAGCTGAACACGGGGACCGATCGACACGTCGTCCCCGATCGTGATGGGGGCGCAGTCCAACAGGATCGCGTCGTAGTTCAAGAAACTGTTCGAGCCGATTCGGATCAGCGATCCGTAGTCGCACTGGAATCGCGGCATGATCCACGACGACTCGCCGAAGCCGCCGAGCAGGCCGGTGAGCAGGTCACGACGTCGATCGTTCTCGTCTGCCGCGGTCGCATTGAATTCGTCGAGGATCCTCTGACATGCCTTGCGTTCGGCAATCAGGTCCGGATCGCTGTCCTTGTACAGTTCGCCGCGCACCATTGCGTCACGTTGAGTACCCATGAGACCGAACGGTACGTGACCGGTCGCCCACGGCCACGTGGCTCGACGGCAGGCGATAGATTCGTAGGCATGATCACGATGACCGACCCAGCGTGGCGTCCGAGTCCCCGTGCGAAGCAACTGTGGGCGATCAATGCCACTTTGATCTGGATCCCCCTGTTCATCGCGCAGGTCGTCTGGGCGGTGATCGTCGACGAGTGGACAACGTGGCCCCACGTGGCGGTGTTCGCCGTGTCCGTGGTGCTCGCTGCACTGGACATCATCGTGACGCCGCAGTGGCGGTATCGGGTGCACCGCTGGGAGATCAGCGATACCGCGGTGTACACGCGCACAGGATGGTTCAACCAAGAGCGACGCATCGCACCGATCTCGCGGGTGCAGACCGTCGACACCGAGCGGGGGCCGATCGATCGACTGCTCGGCCTGTCGACGGTCACCGTCACGACAGCGTCATCCGCCGGAGCGGTGAAGATCACGGCCCTCGACAAGGAAGTCGCGGACAAGACCGTCGCGCAGCTCACCGAGATCGCCGGTCGTACTCTGGGCGACGCCACATGAGCACCGAACGAAGCGACCATGTCACCGAGCGCAGCGACCATGTCACCGAGCGAAGCGAGCATGCCCCCGAGCTTCTCGCCGAGGAAGAGCAGCAGCGATGGTTGCGGTTGGACAAGCGGATGCTCCTTGTCCATCCGGTCAACGAGGCAGTCAAGGTCCTTCCCGTGCTGCTGGTCTCGTTCATCCTCGGTAGTCAGAGCGGCAACCACCTGTGGGGTCTGATCATCGTGGCGGTGGTGGTCGTGTTCGCGATCCTCCGCTGGTTCACTACGAGTTATCGAATCGGTCCGGTCCACGTACAGCTGAGAACCGGTGTCTTCCAGAAGAAGTTGCTGTCGGTCCCGCGAAGCCGCATTCGTTCCGTCGACGTCGAGGCCGGCGTCCTGCATCGTGTACTCGGTCTGTCGATCCTGCGCATCGGCACCGGACAGCAAGCAGGCAAGGGCGAGAAATTCGAGCTCAACGCTCTGGATTCGAAAGTTGTACCTGCTCTCCGCGAGCAACTACTGGACACGGTCACCAGATCCCCGCGCCCCGTGGACGCACCGCCTCCGGTCGAGACGGAGATCGCGCACTGGCGGACATCCTGGGTGCGCTTCGCGCCGTTCTCGTTCACCGGTGTCGTCACGATCGCCGCAGCGGTCGGGATTCTGTTTCAGTACGGCTTCGGCGAACGCATCACCGAGTCCTCGGTCGTGGCTGACAGCATCGACTCCGCCGAACGGTTCGGAATCGCACTCGTGATCGTCGTCGGCCTGTTGATCCTGCTGATAGTGGCGAGCCTGTTCGCGTGCGCGCGCTACCTGATCGCGTACGGAAACCTCTCGGTCACCGACGACGGCACCCGGTTGCACGTAGCCCACGGGCTACTCCGAACCCGATCGACGACACTCGATAGGAAGCGCCTTCGCGGCACGTCTCTGTCGGAACCACTGCTTCTTCGTGTCGCGAAAGGCGCCACACTCGATGCCATCATGACGGGCGTCAGCGCTGAGAAGAAGGAGTCGTCCCTTCTGCTGCCTCAGGCGCCCACGGCGGAGGCACGGCGCGTGATGACCACAGTCCTCGGCGACGCAGGACTGCACGCCGACGCGCAGAAGCCGCTGCAATCACACGGCCCCGCCGCTCGACGCCGGCGATACACCCGAGCTGTAGGTCCGGTCGCCATGCTCGGGGCGGGTCTGGCAGTTGCCAAGGCCCTTGGCGCCCCGATCCCGACGATTGCGTGGTTGGCTGCGGCGATCGTGCTCGTCGGCGCAGTGTTCGTCGCCTGGGACCGATATCGCGGGCTCGGCCACGCCGTGCTTCCCGGGTGGTTGATCACTCAGCACGGCTCCCTGGATCGGACCCGACACAGCCTCGAAGCCGCGGGCATCATCGGATGGACTGTTCGCCAAACGTTCTTCCAGCGACGCGCAGGAGTTGCGACGATCATCGCGGCGACACCGGCAGGCGTCGGACACTACGAAGTCCTCGACGTACCGGCCGATCAGGCATGGGCGCTCGTCGAAGCAGTCACCCCGGGAGCCGGCGACAAATGGGTGCGCTGACTCCCAAGACCATTGCCCAACTCGATCGTGCGGTGTCCCAGTGCCGCGCCTGCCGACGGCTCGTCAACTGGCGTGAAAAGGTCGCCGCCGAGAAGAGGGCAGCGTTCCGTGACGAGACCTATTGGGGCAGAGCAGTCCCCGGATTCGGCCCGGCCGACGCCAAGGTTCTGATAGTCGGTCTCGCTCCCGCCGCCCACGGCGCGAACCGCACCGGCCGAATGTTCACCGGGGATCGCAGCGGAGACGTGCTCTATGCCGCGCTCCACGCCGTCGGACTGGCGAATCAACCCACCTCGACGCACATCGACGACGGTCTGACGCTGCACGGTGTGCGAATCACTGCTCCGGTGCACTGCGCACCGCCGGACAACAAGCCCACCGTCACCGAGCGTGACCGATGCCAGAAATGGCTCGACGTCGAACTGGGGCTACTGAAGCCGACGCTGAAGTCGATCGTCGTACTCGGCGGCTTCGGGTGGCAGTCTCTGTTGCCGGTTCTCCGGAAGAACGGCTGGGACATACCGCGTCCCAACCCGAAATTCGGCCATGGCGTCGAGGTCGATATCGCCGCACCAGGTCATTCCGCAGTCCGGCTGTTCGGCAGCTACCACGTCAGCCAGCAGAACACCTTCACCGGACGCTTGACCCCGTCGATGATCGAGAATGTGCTCCGGGCTGCAGGTTCGCATGCGGGGCTGTCAGTGTCTGCAGCCGCCAGCTGAACAACAGGATCCCAGGCGGAATCAGACCGCCGAGCAGCAGAAATGCCGTGCGCCAATCCGCCAGCAACAGCACATCGCCGCCGGGACCGCCGAACATGCACACCAGGATCGCCGTGAACCACCCGATGAGCGGGGATGCGATCGCCAACGGCTTCTCGGCGACTTTGCGAGCCGCGAACAGCAGCGTCACATTCGCGATACCCGCCAGCAGTGCGCTGACCGGGAACGGTACCGGGCCGAGGTACGTGGGTAGGAAGAAGACCGACAGGATGCCGCACAGGAAACCGTCGAAGATCAGTACTGCAAGAGTTGCCCGCGAAACGAGGACGACAGCATTGGATGCGGCCTTCGAGATCATGCACCCAATACTGTCGTATGCAGCGAGTTCAGGAGACCGGTGGGTATCCCAAAGCGGTCAGCAAGTGGCTCAGGGCTGACGCAAGATCGGTCAAACCGTTCTGATAGAGCATCTCTTGGCGCGGAAAGTCCGGCTTCAGCGAGTTCACGAACGCGACGATGGCGTCCTGCACGATCCAGTTGTACATCTTGTGTGTCCCACCCCTGCTGTCAGCCGACTAGTGATCGAAGTCATATCCTAGTACGCCTGCGAACAAGTCGGTCTCCCTACCCGCTTCATCGACGTCGGCGCCGCGCGCACCACGCACCAGAACGTACTGTTCGACGTCGAGGATCGGTTGCGCGATGTTGTTAGACAACGCATATTCGACGCCCGACGGCGCCACCGTCACTTGGGTCGCGTGCGCACGCAGAGCGTCGCGCTTGCGGTCGAACACGCCACCGATATCCACCGATGTGGTGACTACATCCTCCGGAACGCTGGGGAGCTCACCGTCCTCGGGCATCCGCCACCCCTCCGGCACCTCGGAGATCGCTGCAATGCCGTCGCGAAGTTGATGCGCGCCGGTCACCGTCCAGTAGGACTTCTGCGGAGTCCACGGCGACCCGGCCGCCGGAAAACGATCCGAACCGGCGATGTCGAACGCCTCGGTCACAAGCGAGTGGACCTGCTGGTGGTCCGGGTGGCCGTACCCGCCTTCCGGGTCGTAGCCGACGACGACGTCGGGCCGCACGTTTCTGATGACCGCCAACATCGCCGTCAATGCTTCGTCGCGGTCGGCGTTGACGAACGCGCGCGGATTGGCCGCTGCGGAAGTTCCGGCCATTCCGGAATCCCGCCAACGCCCGGCTCCCCCGAGAAATCTGGGCGGCTGAGCGCCAAGAATGTCGAGCGCTCTGTGTAATTCGAGGATTCGGTAGCCGCCGAGCTGGTCCGCATCGTCGGCGACGAGGCGCGCCCACGTGTCCCCGATGACCTCACCCTCTTCGCCGAGCGAACAGGTCAGGACCGTGACTTCGACGCCCGCCTGCGCATAGCGCGCGATCGTTCCGCCGGTGGTGATGGTCTCGTCGTCCGGATGCGCATGAACGAGCAGCAATCTCACTTGATTTCGGTCCTCATCCACGTGGCGGCGTCACCGAAGATTCCGACTTCGATCGGGCCCGCCAACGACACTCCCGACACACCGCTGTTGACTGCAACGACGGACGAGTCTTGAACGATAGGCAGCACCGCAGCCAGCTTCCACAACTTGGGCTCCGCCTCGGACCGAAGTGCCGCTTCCGAAAGCTCACCTCGCAGAGCACGCCCGACCGAATCTTCCAGCTCTGGCACGCACAGTCCGGACAAGTTACTGGGCGGCGTCAAGGTCGGATTCTCCTGCGAGACTTCGGTTTCGGGGACCTTCGACTGAGCTGCGGGACAACCGAACCGAGAGGCCATGACAGTCGCGGGATCGAGCCCGACACTCGACCACCCCACGATCGCGTCCACCTCCCCCTGACTCGATGCCGTGCCGTAGAGCTCCTCTGCGGGCAACGGGGTCACCCTCGCATCGATGCCGACTCCGGCGAGCTGGTCCGCTGCGGTGTTCGCAACTGCGAGCGCGATCGTATCGTTCTCCACCGCGCCGATGACGAATTCGACTGGCAAACCGTCTTTTCCGCGACTACCATCGGGCAGCGCGACATAGCCGGCACGCTCGAGCAATGCGACGGCGGCATCTCGCCCGATGGCTGAGGGGGCGGTCGGGGCGTACTCGGGATCGGAGGGACTCGTCAGCTGCGCGAGTGCCGGATGATCGGCCGAACTCGAACCTGCAGCGACCGTCGACAGCAACGACGAGTCCAGCAGACCCATGATCCCCTCTCGCACAGCTGGATCGGCGAGCAAGGGAACCCGGCCGTTGAGGGTCAGGTCGAGAACGCGCGGCTGCAGACGTGAATCCGTTCGGACTCCGGGTATTGCTGCAAGCTGCGCGTTGGTCGCTGTACTCGACCGGACTTGCGCCACCTGCGCGTCGCCCGAGCGCAGCGAATCGGCAAGCTGAGCGGCCGTGCCACCACGTCGAAGAAGTATCTGGAAGGGCAAGGCCGGCTCACCCCAGAAGCGGTCGTTGCGCTCGAGCAGAATTTCGTCACGCCCTCGGTCGATCGACTTGACGGTGAACCGTCCGCCCGAGACCGGGACGTTGTCGGCCAAACCGGTCTCGAAGCCGCCGAGCGAGTCCTTGAGCAGGTGACTGGGGAGCAGATCGGCGAAGAGTCGCTGCCAATTCGGGTATGGCTGCTTCATGGTCACATTCACAGTCTTGCCGCCGCCGGACGACGCGACGTTGTCGATGAGCGCGTACCCCGCCGGATCGACGACCCCGGGCTGCGAAATCATCTGCTGCCACAGGTAGCGGAAATCCTCGGCCGCGATAGGCGCGCTGTCGGACCACTGCGCTTCGTCGCGAAGCTGGTAAGTGATGGTGAACGGATTCTGGGAGGTCACCTCGGCGGAGACCAGAACCGTCGAGTCCGGCAGCCAGATCGTGTTGTCCGGATTTTCCGGGTCGACCGCGGGGCGGAACGGGCTGGGTAGGACCAAAGCACTCACCGCGGAGTTCGCGGGCGACTGATCCGACAACAGGTGCGGGTTGAAGCCGATGCCCACGTCATCGATGGCTACTACGACCGGGTCGCCGGTCTCCGTGGGAGCCGGAACTGTGGTCGTCGTCGAGACGGGGGTGGGGTCACTCTCGACGGGAGGCGGCGGATTGGCCGTACACGCTGCGAGAACCAACGCAATGGCTCCGATACCAAGGGAGTGCACCCGCCGCAATAGCCGCTCCTTCGTCGTAGCCCGTGCGTGTGTAGCTACGTTTCGAACGCAACTACACACGCACGGGCGGGTTCCGCGAGTTTACAGAGCAGCCTTGTCACGCGACTTGCTGCGCGAACGCTCGCGAGCGCGCTCGTTGGAATCGAGGTGCACCTTGCGGACGCGGACGACCTCGGGGGTCACCTCGACGCACTCGTCGCCTGCACAGAATTCCATGGCCATTTCCAGGTCCAGCTTCTTCGGCTTGGCCAGGGTCTCCATGACGTCGGCCGAAGACTGACGCATGTTGGTCAGCTTCTTTTCACGGGTGACGTTGATGTCGAGGTCTTCCTGACGCGGGTTGATTCCCACGACCATGCCCTCGTAGGTGTCCGCACCCGGCTCGACGAAGAACGTGCCGCGGTCGGCGAGCTGGATCATCGCGAACGGAGTCACGGTGCCCTGACGGTCCGAGACGAGCGAACCGGTGTGGCGTGCACGGATCTCGCCCGCCCACGGTGCGTAACCATGGAAGACAGCGTTGGCGATACCGGTGCCGCGCGTGTCGGTGAGGAAGTCGGTACGGAATCCGATGAGACCACGCGACGGAACGATGAATTCCATCCGAACCCACCCTGCGCCGTGGTTCGTCATCTGAACCATCTTGCCCTTGCGTGCAGCGAGAAGCTGCGTGACGCCACCGAGGAACTCCTCCGGGGTGTCGATCGTGAGCTCTTCGAAGGGCTCGTGCAGTTTGCCGTCGACCTGGCGGGTGACCACCTGCGGCTTACCGACGGTGAGCTCGAAGCCTTCACGACGCATCTGCTCGACGAGGATGGCGAGCGCGAGCTCGCCACGACCCTGGACCTCCCAGGCGTCGGGACGCCCGATGTCGAGCACCTTGAGCGAGACGTTACCGATGAGCTCCTGGTCCAGACGGCTCTTGACCATCCGCGAGGTGAGCTTGTGGCCGCTGACGCGTCCGACCAGCGGGCTGGTGTTGGTGCCGATGGTGACCGAGATGGCCGGCTGGTCGACGGTGATGCGGGGCAGCGCAACCGGGTTCTCGAGGTCGGCGAGCGTGTCACCGATCATGATGTCCGGGAAACCTGCGACTGCGACGATGTCACCTGCGACGCCGCGCTCACCGGGGACGCGCTCGACGCCGACGGTGTTGAGCAGCTCGGTGATCTTGGCCTTCTGTACGACGGGCTCGCCGTCGACCTCACGCATCCAGCTCACGGTCTGGCCCTTGTTGAGCTCGCCGTTGTGGATGCGGACCAGGGCGAGGCGGCCGAGGAAGGCCGACGCATCGAGGTTGGTGACGTGGGCCTGCAGCGGTGCGTCCACGTTGCCCTTGGGCGCGGGGACGTAGTTCAGCAGGACCTCGAAGAGCTCGTCGAGGTTCTCGGCGTCGGGAGCGTTGCCGTTCTCGGGCTGAACCTTCGATGCCTTGCCTTCGCGGCCGGAGGCGTAGAGGACGGGCAAGTCCAGAGCCAGCTCGGCAGCCTCGGAGGCTTCGTCGTCGAGGTCCGATGCGAGGTCGAGCAGCAGATCGTGGCTCTCGGACACGACCTCCTCGATACGCGCGTCGGGACGGTCGGTCTTGTTCACGACGAGGATCACCGGAAGCGAGGCGGCAAGCGCCTTACGCAACACGAATCGGGTCTGCGGAAGCGGGCCCTCGGATGCATCGACGAGCAGGACGACGCCGTCGACCATGGACAGGCCGCGCTCGACCTCTCCGCCGAAGTCGGCGTGGCCGGGCGTGTCGATCACGTTGATGACGGTGATGGTGCCGTCGGCGTTGCGTTTGTGGACGGCCGTGTTCTTGGCCAGGATCGTGATGCCTTTTTCCTTCTCCAGGTCACCCGAGTCCATGACGCGGTCGATCGCTTCGGCGCGTTCCTCGAACGCGCCGGACTGCCGCAACATGGCGTCGACCAGCGTGGTCTTACCGTGGTCGACGTGTGCAACGATTGCTACGTTGCGGAACGTTGTGGTGGCATCGATGTTGTCTGCACTGCTTGGGGCGCTCACGCGAAAAATTCTCCTGGGTCGAATGCGGGCTCTTGTTCGCTAGCGGGCTTATGTCGCTAGAGAAGCGCGCTGCACCGCGAGATTCTCGCGACCGGCCGAGTTTACCCGCTGCCGCAGGGTGACCTGCACCACGCAGTACTCTTGGCCAGAAGTTCACCTTGAAATTGAAGAGAAATGCGGAGCGAGATCAATGGGCAAGGTCAAGGCCAAGGACGTATCGGGCCTCAAACCCAAGAAGAAATGCTGCCGTAAAAAGACGCGCTGCCTCAAGTGTCCGGTCGTCATCATGCGGATGAAGAAGCTCGAGGACACGGGCGCATCGGGTAAGGACTTGAAGAAGGGCCTCAAGAAGGCTCGGGCTGCCTGAGCATCCCGCTCAGTTCCGGCACCCAGGTTCGATCGGCGTCGACCAGGTCGGCGGCGGTGAGCCCGCGGGCATCGACCCATCGAAGATCCGAATGATCGAGCGGTTCAGGCGTTCCTGACACCAACTCGACTCGGTAGGCGCGGAGAACCAACCCTCCGGCAAGGTTCACGTCGCCGGACAACTGCTCCCCTACCGCAGTCTCGACACCGAGCTCTTCGTGCAGTTCACGCCCAAGGGCAGCTTCCGGCGACTCCCCCGGTTCGACCTTGCCGCCTGGCAGTTCCCACATCCCCGCCAGCTCAGGTGGGCGGGAGCGCTGGGCGAGCAGTAGTAGCCCGTCGGCGATCAGGGCGCCTGCGACGACCAGCACAGGATCGGAGCCTATGGAGACTGCGGAGTGAGAATCAGGCACGCGAGCGGAGCCTGCGGAGTGAGAATCAGGCACGCGAGCGGAGCCTGCGGAGTGAGAATCAGGCAC
>NZ_JBMDIX010000062.1:0-16997 GCF_057808915.1 Rhodococcus sp. FG69
GGAGTTGCACTGCAGTGCACTTCTGACATCGTGCAGCCGTCTTCTGAAACTGACAGGTTGACGTCACGAGATGTCAGGCGAAACCGTCCGGTGGAAGTGTCCGGTCGTTCTGTCCAGCTTCACGTAGTCTCAACTGGACAGAACGAGTCCAGCAGGCCGGAGAGGCATGAAAATCGGATACGCGCGGTGCAGTACCGCCCGGCAGGACACCGCGGTCCAGATCGGGTTGCTCGCCAAGATCGGCGTCGACCGCGATCGGGTCTACGTTGACAACGGAGTCAGTGGCCGACAAAGCAAACGTCCCGGCCTTGAGAACGCGATCAACGCGAGTCGTGCCGGCGATGAATTCTGCGTCACCAAACTCGATCGACTTTCGCGATCGGCTGGTGATCTGCACGAGACGGTCAATCGCCTGGCCGTACGCGGGGTGGCACTGTCGATCGACGGAAAGGTCTACGACCCAGCAGACCCGATGGGCAAAATGTTCATTGGAATGCTCGGGCTCATGGCCGAATTCGAGTCCGACCTCATCCGCGCCCGCACCCGCGACGCCATCGCCGCGGCCGCAGCGGCCGGCAAGATGAAAGGTCGACCGCACACCCTCACACCAGAGGAGCGAGCGTACCTGCTCCAGATGTACGAAACTCGGCAATTCAAAATCGAAACACTATGTAAGAACAGTGGATTGAGACGATCTGCGATCTACAGCAACCTCGCCCTCGCACGATCGGAACGAGATGCCTTAGCGATCACAAAAAGCGGGTAGTGCAGTCAACTTCTAAACTCCTGCAGTCATCCTGCTTGAGGTCCTACCCGCTGACGTACTCATGGTCTGGCAACTAGAACCGCGACTCGGCCGCAACTTCCGCATCTCATCGAGTGCCCGCAGTGCTTATCATTCCCGGAATGACACCCAACGGTGCACCTCGCCTAAACCGCCGCGTCGCTGGCCGAATCAACAGGCGCACTCCATCCGCGCCACCGGAGCAAGCGTCTGCGGACACATCGTCAGCTACTGACGAGCCCGACCCAGGACCAGCAACAACGGGCGTACCGATCAGCTCCTTCTGGACCCGCGATGTCGTCGTGCCACTCCTCATTGCCTTCATCACCGGCGGTATCGTCGCTTGGGGGACCATTAATGCGCAGCAAGAAATTGATGACACGCGAGCGGACCGACTCCTCCGCGCAGCCAACCTCACCTTCATCCGGGACAAATCCTCTCCCGACCCTGACCTACCACGGCCCTTCAACGGCATCGACCTGGCAGAACAAAACCTCAGGGGCCTCGAACTGGCAAACGCGCACTTTGATGAAGCGAAGTTGAATGGCGCGAAGTTCGGTGCCGCGGATTTACGCGGCGCGCAATTCAACGGCGCGGACTTGAGCGGCGCGGTACTCGACTTTGCGGACCTAACCAAAGCAAACCTGAGCGGCACCGACCTGCGTGGCGCGAGACTGGTCTCCGCGCAGCTGCCCGAGGCGAACCTCGTCACCGCGAACCTACGCAATGCGGACCTCCAAGGTGCGAACCTGAGCGGTGTACGCCTGAGAGGCGGATATCTGGCCGGGGCCGACTTACAGAGCGCGGACTTGAGCGGCGCGGTACTCGACTTTGCGGACCTAAACGACGCGAAACTGGCAGGCGCGAACCTACACGACGCGAAATTGCCTGGCGCGGACTTGCGCGGTGCAGACTTGAGCGGCGCAAACCTGGATGGCGTCGACTTGGGTCTCGCAAACCCAAGTCAGGTGTATGCGAATGGCGGCTCCCTCAGCGGCGGTGCATGCTGGTCCGAAACTACGGAATGGGGCGAATTCGAGCCGCCACCGAGCGACCCTGCCACATGCGAACGGTTTCCCTGATCGACCGGACAACTACGGACCAGCGCCGGGCCTTGGACCGCTGGGTTTCCGCGTCTGTGTCGAACTCCGCCAGCTTCCGTGCGCTCCGCACAGCACATGCCCGCATTGAATCTCAAAGCCGTACGGCTAGGTGGTCACCCCCCCAGGGGGCGTCAGCGTCCTTGAGGTATTCCGTCTGTCGGCGGTGCCGGCCACCCTGCGGGCGTCCACCGAATCGAACTCCGCTGCGCTCCGTCCTGTGAAAAGACTTCTTGTTTTCCCTTCTGGCCTACCGATTTTGACCGGCGGCGACCTCCGCACAACCGCCGGCGTCGCACGCTCCGGCCCGAGGGCTCCGAAACTTTTCAAAACCCGTTGGTGAAAACTTTCGGCCCGACAATTGCACTCCGGCCACCTCCTGCCGGTCCAACTCTCCCCTGCCAGAACGGCAAGAAAATTGGCGGGCACACCGGGCCTGTCACCCGATCACCAGGGGAGCGTCATGCAGCATCAGGCCACCGCACACACCACCACCACCACCGGCGCCGACCGGCACGGCGCAGTGGTCACCCACACCACAGCAACCATCCTCGGCCGCCAGAAAGCCGTCATCAACATCCACGCCGCCGCCACCGACGAAGCCCAGATGATCGTCACCTTCAACCGCATGATGATGACCTTCCGCTCAGCCACCGCCGTCCACGGATTCATCGCCGGATTCGCCGACGCCCGCACCCTCATCGGCCGCATCGACGCCCACGCACCCCAACCCGGCGGCCCCGGCGACGACTTCGCCCGAGCCGCGCTCTCCGTCGTCTGGCTCGCACCGCCCGACACCGCCGTCACCCCCCGCGAGCAGTACATCCCCGCCCGCCGCCGCACCATGCACTGGGTCGAAATCCACATGGGACCGGTCACCTGGCGCATCCTCGACCGCCTCGGCTACGTCACCATGCTCGACGAGCTGCGCACCATCCACCGCACCGCGGTCGCAGTCTTCACCGACGGCGAGCACTACCGCAGCGACCCCACAGTCCTGACCGACTCGTTCGACGACGACGCCGAACACGAACACCAGCAAGACATGGCCGCGCCATGGCGGCGCCGCCGCCAATAGCCCCCGGCAACCACCCGGCCCCGAAACCCGACGGTTTCGGGGCCGCGGCGTATCCATCCACAGGCCGACGAGTTATCCCCAGATCCCGGAAAACGCCTGCGCATCGCGGACCTCGCTGGCGCTCGGTACGCGATGCTGAAACCCCACGCCGCACCCGCTACACACCCAAGCGCACCCGACAAAGGAGCACAGCGCCGACATGATCACCTGGACCGTCACCACCCGACCCGACCGCCGATCCGAAACCATCACCGCAGCAGGAGCAGAACCGCGCCTCGACCAAGCCAAACAGATGGCCGCCGACGCCGTCCGCTACGCCCTCCTCGACGCACGAACCCACGCCGACGCCAGCAGCAACGGCACCCCGCCCACCTACCTCGTCTCCATCGACGACGAATGCGCCCTCATTGTCGGCCTCGGAGCCTGCCGACCCGCCAACTACAACGGCGTCCTCGACGCCCTCGAACATTTCGACGGAACCTCGACGCACCTGCTCTACATGTAGAGCAGAACCGTTGCAGCAGAGCCAAACCTGTCGGTGCCACCCGCAATACTCGACGTCATGCGAATCCGAACACTCCACGGACCACCGCTACCCGCCGAAATCGCTGTGCACACAGCACTCGCACTTGCGCTGTCGGCCGACGACCGACCGGCCTGCGCCCCCGTACCCGAGAACCACACGAGAAACGATCACACGGTCGAAATAGTCACGACGGCCACGTGCCGTGCGTACTGCATCCACCTGTCGGTGGCCGGCCACCGTCGGTGTCCACCGACAGGAGCATCGGGCGCACCAGACCGCCAGAGCGGGACCCGACAGACCTTGTAGCTACCGATCTCGCTGTCGCCCACCCAGCGGGCAAACGCACTCCTCACGTCCGTTGAAACACTGATTGTCGTGATACGGCAACGGATCTCGACCGTCCTTCGCGTTTCCATTCCGGACAGCGGTGATGAAGCCTTGCCCCGCCTTGGTCTGGTCTTCCAGCGGACCGTATGTACGGAACTCATAGCCGGGATAGCGAGCCATCAGTCGCTGGAACATCGCCATGCCGAGCCCACGCAAGTAAGAACCCGGAGGGTCATCTTTCTCGGTGTGGTTATCGAGTTGAAGCGTCTCGACGACTCGGATGTCACGGAATACGCCGAACGTGAAGCGCCCCAGCGAAGTCTTGGGGGCATTGTCCCGGAAACACTCGATTTCGCCCGCAATGGACCTTCCAGTCGTTCCGTACTCGTTGAAGCGGTACTGGTACTCCGGTTCGTCGTACATCACGCGAGTATCGCCGAGAACAAGGCCCAGTGCGCGTCATTTCACTACTTGTCGGTTCTACAACCAACTGGACACTGGACACCACCGCAACGGCCGGGTCGTCTACCGAAAGTGCCGACCGAACGGCCCCTGCCTACCAAGGCTGAGCAGGCGATTCCCTATCCAGTCGATTGGAACTTTGGCAAACTCCGTCTACAGTGAACTTAGGCAACGTGGACACCAGTCCACGACAAGGGCGGCCACCCCGGTGCGCGAACACCGAGATAGCCGCCCTGCCCCAGGGCCTCCTCTTGTCAGCGCCGCCGTGAGAAGCTAGCAGCCAACTGGAGTCCTAGAGCCAACAGCTCGATCACCAGAACAACGGTGGTCGAGCTGTTGCTGTACGTAGCGAGCAACAAAGCTCCCCGCATACCTACAGCGACACGCGAAAACGCATCCCCGGCTCTATCGGCCCGCGAAGGCCCCGGTCTTTCGGGTGGATCGGCATCAGAAGCCATCGCCGCCCCCTTCCTACCTCGCGACCGACAGACAATCTGTCGGAAGCCAGCCGCCCCTTTCGAGGCGACCAGAACAGGAAGACACGACACATCGCGTCCTAAGGCACTGGGGGCGAGAACAACCTCGCCGATCCATCTCTATTCAGTTGGATTCCCGATGAACCCGACTCCGTGGCGCAGCATATCTTCGTAAGGCGTCGGAACCATCACACGCTGATCTTACTGGCATTTGCGACAACTACCGTATGCCCTCCAGCGCGTCATACCGGAGGTAGATTCACACCGTCCAGGCAACGGAACACCGCGAATCGGAGCTGCCGCGACACCGAGCGTGTCCGGCCTTCGTCGCTCCCGCACAGTCATCCGGCGTTGTACGCGGCGAGAGGTGGACACCGCAGTCGCTTGTCGAGCGCGTGCATCCGCCTGTCGGCGGCCGGCCACCCTGCGGGCGTCCCTCGAATCGAACGCCGCTACGCGTCGCACCGTGAAGAGCATTGATTTCTTTCTCGTACATCTGGCTCGCGGCGAGTCTGCGGCACCCGTGACCTCCGCATCAACCTCTGGCGTCGCACGCTCCGGCCCATGGCTCCGAACACTTTTCAAAGCCCTCCAGTGAAAAGTGTCCGGCCCAGCCGTTGACCCGTTGACCCGTTGTCCCCGTGTGCCGACGCCTCTTCCTACGCCAGATGACGGCGAGAAAGAAATTGGCAGAGCGAAAGGCCGGGGGACCGGTCGGGCACGGGAGGAATCATCATGGGAGCACGAACAGCAACCGCAGCGGACAAGACCGAAGAACGCCGCAAGCTCGCCGAGACGCTACAGGCATCGATCACCGAGAAGGTAGCCGAGCTGACCGGCTCCGAGGCGTGGCGCGCCTACCTCGATGCAGCAATGTCGTTTCACAGCTACAGTTTTCGCAACGTCCTACTCATCTTGACGCAGAAACCGGACGCAACCCGGGTGGCGGGTTTCCGGTCCTGGCAGCAGCGCGGACGACAGGTCCGCAAAGGCGAAAAAGCAATCCGGCTCTACGGCTACAGCTCCCGCACCATCACCGAAACCGACCCCGCCACCGGCGACGAACAGGACCGCAAAGTCCCCACGTTCCCGATCCTGTCCGTATTCGACATCTCCCAAACCGACCCGATCGAGGGCCACCCCCAGCCCGAAGAGATCACGCAGCTGCTCACCGGCGCCGACCCGGCCGCGATCTACAACCGCACCGCCGCAGTCATGACCGAGCGGGGGTGGACGGTCACCCGTGAGCCGATCGCCAGCTCCGCCAACGGCTACACCACAACCGACGGCTCCCACCGCATCGTCGTCGACGAGGCGCTCGAACCCGCAGCGGCCGCCAAAACGATGATCCACGAACTGTTGACCGCACCAACGCACACGTAGTGCTGGGAGTTCTTCTCTCGGTTGCGGATGAGGCGCGCCGTGTCTGGTTGCTGTAGACGGCATTGCTTCCAGGCTGTGCTCAGGTCGTAGTAAGGATCGGGCCTACGGAGGGGAACAGCAGAGGAATGGATGATCGAACGAACGGGTCCCAGCACTACCCGTTGCGGGATGTGGCGACGTTGATCGTTGCCGCAGTTGGAAGCATCGACTCTGTAGAGGGCGTTCCTGGCGTCGTTCTCCGGGACGCAGCGGATGAACCTATACCCGAGGTGAGCGATTTTTTCGCCACGATGCTGGCATCGGGTGCTAGCCCGAATTCACTTCGATCGTACGGGTTTGCTTTGCTGCGGTGGTGGCGGTTCCTGGCGGCAATCGAAGTGTCCTGGGATCGAGCAACGCCCGTGGAGGCTCGTGACTTCGTGCTGTGGATGCGGGTGGTTGGGCCCGTAGGTAGGTCGACAGGATATGCGCCTGCAACGATCAACCATGCGCTGGCGGTCGTAAAGGCGTTCTACGTCGACCGCGCAGCTGCTGGTCAGGGTCCGTTGGTCAACCCAGTCCCGAGCGCGGCGCACAGAGCGGGCCGGCAAGTGCAGGCGCATCACAACCCGATGGCACCGTTCACTGCGGGTCGACGTGCACCGCTGCGACAAAAGGTCCTGGATCGGTTGCCGCGCAGCCTTCCCGACGGGATGTTCGATGCATTGTTCGCAGCTCTCGGTTCGCACCGCGACCGTTCGTTGCTCGCGTTCTACGTCTCCACTGGGGCACGGGCATCGGAACTGCTCGGGGTGAGCGTTGACCATATCGACCCGGGTGAGCAACGGATTGGTGTGCACCGGAAAGGTTCTGGTCGATTGCAGTGGCTTCCGGCCTCAGCCGATTCGTTCGTGTGGCTCAGGCTCTACGAGCAGCAACTCGATCGGCCGGAAGGCGAGCGTGCGTTGTGGTTGACCAGGCGACGGCCGGTACGGCCTCTGACGTATTCTGCGGCGCGACGCATGCTTCAACGCGCCAACGTTTCGCTCGGTACGTCGTGGACTCTGCACGACCTGCGCCACACCGCAGCACAGCGCATGATCGAAGATCCGAATCTGTCGCTGACCGATGTGCAGTGGGTACTTGGTCACGCGCACTTGACGACCACGCAGATCTATCTTCGCAGCCGCACAGACGAGGTGGTGGCCAGGGTTCTCGAGCACCACCGCACGCGCAGAGATCGGCCCACAGTGATGCCGCCGGCAGCGGGCTATACCCGTGACGTCCTGGACGTTCTCCTTGGTGGTGGCCGTCGTGACTGAACGCACCGCTTCGTCATTCCAACGTGGTGCCAGGCCATCACAGAAGAGCTCGGGCTTCTACCACTTCGTCACTCCGAAACTCCCCACGCCGTTCATCGAACGGCCCGTGATCTGGACTGCATCGCAGCAATCGATCGAAGAAGTACTCGCAGCTGTCGAACGACTGGACGAAGGTGCCTCGGCGAAAGAACTGCGTAGGCGGGTACGCGAGGTAACGGGGCTGCTTGTGTGGCTGCAACAGTTCGAGGGCGAGTCCTGGCAGCAGCGCTGGCGAGCCTCCGGTGCCGATACTGCTGGGAAGCAGTGGTCTGATCCTGTTCTTGCGCAGACGATTCCGGGTGTGCCGACCATGGATCGAGGGGCAGCGACAGGCGCAGCAGGGCGGTTGATTCTTCTCGACGTGGTCCGCCCGGATTACCCGTGGCTTTATGGCACTCCGTCGCCCACGCTCTACAGACGATTCACGCAGGTTCGCGACCCAGAAGGCTTCGCCGCAATCATTGACCTTTGCCGCAACGACGAGCGAGCCACTATGACCGACGAGCGGTCCGCGCTGATCCAACTCGCCCGAATGCTGGTGCGTAACGGGGGCAACCTCGCAGCGGTAACTTTGGCGGACTGCGTCGAGGCGTACCGGGCTCAAACCGGGTTCTCTTCGCGCCAGCACTCGCACTGGTACACGCTGCTCCGCCGGGCAGGCATACTGTCCGTCGACAGCCCGCCGTCCATTCATGCAGCGTCGCGACGAGGACAACTCACCATCACCGAAATGGTCGACGGCTACGAAATTTCCTACGAGCCTATCCGAGACTTGTTCGTGGACTACTTGACCGAGCGATCCGCAGGCCTGGACTACTCCACGATCGGACCGCTCGCCTCCAAGCTGATCTTGCTGTTCTGGCGTGACATCGAACTGCACGAGCCGGGAATCGATTCGCTTCACCTGTCCGATCGAGTGGCGCGAGCATGGAAGCAGCGTCTCACTGAGGTTCGATACGGCAACCGACGACGGGGCGAAAAACGGCAGGACCCGTACTCCATCTTGATGGCGGTCCGAGCGTTCTACGCCGATCTGTCGCATTGGGCTCTCGAAGACCCAGCCAGGTGGGCCCGATGGGCCGCGCCCTCCCCCGTTGACTCACGTGACCTGGCTGGAATGAAGAAGGCTGCACAGCACCGAAGATCGAGGATGCATCAACGCACCCGCGAACTCGCACCGCTCCTGTCGCGCCTGAGCGAAGTTGCTCACGCCAGGCGCGTGGCCTCGGCAGCGCTACTGGAGGCAGCGCAACGCGTTGCACCAGGGGAAAAGTTCACCGTAAACGGACAGACGCTGCGCCGGGCTGTGCTTTCGAGCGATCCGGCCTTGGGCGGAACCGGCCGGCCAGGAGTTGTCTACGTCACCAATCACGTCACGGACAAGGACGTGGGCAGCGCACGAAGACATCACACGGCGGGACGTCGAAATCTGACCTTGGAAGCGGAAAGAGCGTTCTGGGCGTGGGCGTCGGTCGAGGTGTTCCGTCACACCGGGGTACGCATCGAGGAGATGCTCGAAATTACGCATAGATCCTTCGTTTCCTACACCCTGCCCGCCACCGGAGAAGTGATCCCGATGCTTCAGATCGCCCCGTCGAAGACAGACAAAGAACGGTTGCTGGTGATCAGTCCAGAGCTGGCCAGCGTGTTCGCCGAGATCATCGCCCATGTCCGCGACGGACACGAACAGATCCCACTGCTATCGCGATACGACCACGCGGAACGTCTGCACAGCCCGCCTCTGCCGTTCCTCTTCCAAAGACGCTGGGGGTTGATCAACATCGGCATCACGCACATGCGAATCAAGAGTCTGCTCGACGAACTAGTCGAAGTAGCCGGCATCACGAACACAGACGGCACACCTGCACACTTCAGCCCACACGACTTTCGACGCATCTTCGCCACCGAGGCTGTCTCTCAGGGATTACCAGTGCACATCACCGCCAAAATACTCGGCCACGAATCGCTGGACACCACGCAAACCTACGTCGCCGTCTACGACCAAGACGTCATCGATCACCACCGCGCGTTCCTCACACGACGCCGCGCAACCCGGCCCTCCGAGGAATACCGCGAACCAACCGACAGCGAATGGGACGAGTTCCTGGGCCACTTCGCCGCGCGCACACTCGAACTCGGCACCTGTGGGCGTGCCTACGGCACGGGTTGCCAACATGAACATGCCTGCATCCGCTGCCCGATGCTCCGCCCGGACCCCACCCAACGAACCCGGCTCGAAAACATCATCACGAGCCTTCGGGAACGCCTCGCCGAGGCCACCGAACGCGGCTGGCTCGGCGATGTCGACGGCCTGACCGTCAGCCTCGCTGCCGCACAACAGAAATTAATCCAGATGCAGCGCACCGCAACCAATCTCGGTCTCCCCTCAATTCAGACCGAGAGAATCTAGAGGTGAACCTTCACGACTTCGGCACGCGCCGCGAGGCGTCGATCAGACGCGCGACGTCCAACTCGGTGGGGACCTGCATTATCGGGGCGTGGGGGTACACCATTTGAACGCCTCTGCCGATCAGCAGGACGCGGCCGTCGTCGTCGATTGTCACATTCGGCCGAGTGGCGAACACTGGAACACTCGTCAACGGTGCAAAGGTCTCCGCATCGTAGATGGTGAACAGCCAAAACTGCTCACCTCGGTCGTACGAGACCGGCCCGGGAAGTGGCCACCAACCCGACGATGAGGTGCCATCCGGCGGGTGGCCGATTGTCCAGGCGTAGCGCCCGAGTTGGCCGCCGTGGAACTGGTCGCGTCCGAGCTTGTCACCGTCATCACGGACGCCCAGGTCGCGGCCCACGCGAGCGATATCTATGCCACGGATGAGACGCAAAGGCTCACCCGCTAGATAAGGCCTGCCGTGCCGGCGAGACTCAGGGGGAATTTCTGGACCTATCGTCGATTCACCGGTTACCGACACACGAACCAATCGGATGACAGACTGATCAGCTGGACGAACGACGGCAATGAAGCAGTCGTCCTCGACAGCAACGGAATTCACCCAGCCACGAAGGGCGTCCACGTCGATTGGAGTTGAGTTGGGAGAATAGAGGCGCCAGGTAGCGTCGTCGGTGCAGGCAAGCAACGTGTTGCCGTTTGATGCCGCGTTGTACACCGGTCGGTCGTCCACTTGGACCGGGTCGTTGCCGTGGGAAATCCAGTAGGTTCCGTTCGTGCCAGCAGCCCAACATCCTGTCTCGGTTGCCCAGATGCGTGGGCCTTGCCCAATTCTGGTCGGCAACCGATATTCGGTGACACTGCTATCGGCCCCGAGGGCAACGACAAGTGGAAGCTCGGAATCCGCGATCCACCGCTTCCGGCCTGCAACAGATACGTCCCCGGGTAACACGCTCGGTCGCACTGGTAGGGCGGGCACGTCATCGAGATCGATGTCGACCGCCACGCTGTGCTCCAAGTCGATAGGGCCGAGTTCGTCGTCGGTCAGCGGTGGAGCGCCGAAGAAACGGGGCGCTGCGTCGACGTCGCGAGAACTGCGATGTCCGGGAACCTGCGCCCAGCCCACATCCGGTTGCTGCTCGAAGCGCTCGGAAATCATCCGCACCCGGGTCACTCGACCACGGAATCGGCCACCGGTGTCGTATCCGAAGTCACCACTGAAACGCCCGACCAGCTCGACTACACCAGTCAGAGGTTGGAATCCGCGCCAGGATGCTGTCCATCCGTCGCCGCGCAGCAGCCCGCTCCACTCCCATCGGCGAGACGTGTTCGGGCTGGTGTATTGCAGAATGGGTTCTTGTTTGGAGGGCTCGAGGCGAGTTCTGATTCGAACGACATCAGGGGCGTCGACTGGGAGCTCAACGAATCGTAGTGGCCCGGTGAGCATTGCGCCCACCTGTGGCGCTGCAATCTCGCCATCGCCGACGACCGATGAGGGGATATGCACAACGATCGTGCGAGTGCTGGTCATGCGCCTTTCAACAGAGTCATGAGGGGAGCGTACTTGACGACTGCGGAGGTACGACAGACAAATTCGACACCGGCTATTGATTCGAGTCAGAGCTACGCGCACAGCAAAATTGGAGCATGGGCGGGACCAGGCGATTGGTCGACCACGCTGCACGCGTTCGACGTGAGTCGCTCGAATCATCCTGTGCGGTCTCGTAGATCGCGTCAGCGGCTGGGCCTCTACGGCCCGTCGAGGCTCGGCTCTTCTGCCTCCATCAACTCGACGTCCTCGGGTGACAAGATCTCGTTCGGGTCGTAGTTCTTCGTCAGCTGCCCGCCGTCTTCCGGTGCGGTGGTCGGATCCAGAACGATCTGCACGCCCGCTGCAAGGGGCTCGACCAGATCGCGTGACCCGAAACTTCGTGCGAATGCCGCACCCACCGCATCAGCGGCCAAGATCTCGCCCAGAACGGAATCGTTCAGATCGACCTCGCTACCCATATCGCTTGACGACATCATGCACGACCAAAAGTATGTTCCAACAATCGATTGCGCTGTCTCCCACTGAGTCTCCAGCCCGGCTGCAACAGCTTGGTCGCGGAGCTGCGCTCGCATAGCCTTACCGTCAGCTGCGCGCATCGGCTTTGCTTCGCCGACCTGGTCGATGTACTGCTCGTACCCGGGACGGGCAAACGACTCTGTCACCTCCACGACCGACGCCCAATTCGGGCCGAGCCACTGGCCCATCTTCTCTTCGGTGACCTCGAACTCTGCGATCTTCCGCGCCTGGTCGATGTAGTACTCCCGATTGGGGTTCATGACGTCCAACCCCGCGTCTGGTCGGGCGTACTCCACCCACAGCGCCTGTGCGATGGACGCGTCTCCGGGCACGGTGCTGGCTCGGTCTGCCGCTTGGTCGGACGACAGTTCGCCGTTCCGTGCAACTTCAGGGCCTGGGGCGATTCCGTTGGTAAGGAGAAGATCACCTGCTGTCCGCGACAGATCTGTGAGCCTCTGCTCGGGTGCGACCTGTACTGAACTGGAACTGTCTGCAGTGCAGGTGTTCTGCTGTACGTAAGGCCCACTGGAAGAACCGAGCTCGGGTTGTTCGGCAGTCGGCTCGCTACTGCTGCAGGCGGACAGGCATGTTGATAGTGCCACGAGGAACGCGAGAGCAGCGAGATGGGGACGCGCCATGCGTGAAGCTTAGACTTAGTGCAGAAAAGAGGCCGCGCACGCTCTGATGCACGCACCCGAGCTGATCGGACCGGAGGCCCGCAAGGACCTGCACCGGGACCGGATGGAGGTCGAAGCCGAATCGGTCGCGTACGTGCTAGCGGGGCTGCTCGGAATCGATACCAGCGCCTATTCCGTCGGCTACATCGCCGGATGGTCGGACGGGGACGTAGGCACCATCACCGAGACCGCAAAAGCTGTGCTCGCGACCGTGCACGAGCTCGCCGAAGCCCTCGACGACAGCGCCGCCGAGAACGAAGCGGACGAGGTCGCATAACGCGGCCACAGTCGCCGGCCACCGGGACTTGTCCGGGGCCGGCAGGGGGCCACCTTCGGTGTCCACCGAATCGAGCTCCGCTGCGCTCCGCACCCAACGGAGCAAAAGACGTTTTTTCACTCGGTTCTGGCTACCGGCGAGCATCCCGCACCCGTGCCCGCCTTACCCAACCCTGGCGCTCGCGCGCTCGCGTCCGGAGGATCCGAAAACTTTTCAAAGCCCTTCAGTGAAAACTTTTCGGCCCAGGGTCAGGACACCGTGCCCGTGTGCGGGCTTCTCTCCTCACGCCAGAAACGGCGAAAAAACGTGGCAGGGCAACACAGTCCGGACACCAGTGGAGAAAGGAAACCCACCCCATGCACGAGGTCACCACCAACCCCGCTAGCACGAGCCACCCTGCGAGCACGAGCGCCGCGAAGCCAGTCGAACGGGCGATCATGGCCGCGATCGCCACCGTCCCGGCCGAGGTTCGCACGCACGCACTGAACCAGGTCGTCGCCTACACCGCACACGCGGACCGTGCCGCCGTCGACCCGAACGCCAGCACCAAGGCGGTGCACCGCGAGCAGGCCGCGAAATGGGCGTGCATCGCACGCGAGAACGGCGCGAGCGAACACCAGATCACCACCGCCTACCAGGAAGGACACCACAGCGGCCCCACCGGCGACTGACCCACACCCGAGACAAGAAACGAAGAAACACCGGACAGGTCCTAGCTGCCCGGTGTCTCCAATCCCAGAATCTACCAGGAAAGAGACACCCACACCATGACCGCTCAGAACACCACCACCGAAACCGCCACCGCTGCAACCGAAGCCCCCGCCGTCGACACCACGTCGACGGCGGGGGCGGGCGAGGAGTTCGCCCGCCTCGACCCCTCCACCCTCGAGGTCGGACCGAACGTCCGCGATGAGGTCGACACCGAGACGCCCGAGTTCCGTGCACTGGTCGACAGCATCCGCGAACACGGAGTGCTACAGGCAATCTCCGCGATCCGTGACGGCGAAACCGTCGTCGTCATCGATGGCCAGCAGCGCACCCTCGCCGCGATCGAAGCCGAAGCCGAGACCGTGCCCGTCGTCATCCGGAGCGCCACCGGAAACGCGAAGGCACGCGAAATCGCCCGACTGTCGCAGCAGGTCGTCGCCAACGACCGCCGTACCGACCTCACGCACGGGCAGCGAGCCAAAGCCGTGACCGGCATGCTCGAACTCGGAGTATCGGCAACCAAGATCAGCAAAGCGGTGCAGATGCCCCGCGAGCAGGTGAAAACCGCTGCCGCAGCCGGACGGTCACAGACAGCCCTCGACGCCCTCGACGGCGGCCAGCTCGACCTCGAGCAAGCGGCAGTGCTCGCCACTTTCGACGCCGAAGGCGACCACGACGCAGTCTGCGAACTGCTCGAGGTGCACCGCTACGCCTTCGAGCGCACCGCCAAGCGGCTGTTGGCGGACCGCGCCGAACGCAAGGAACGCGCCACCGCCGCGCAGCCCTACGCCGAACGAGGCTTCACCATCGCCGACGCCGAACCGATCTTCGCCGATGGTCAGTTCCGCGCCGAAGACCTGGTGGTCCCCGCCGACGGCGAGAACGGAGCGCAGCGAGCAATCACCGCCGAGGTGATTGAGGCGCACCCCACTGCGTGGTCGGTGTGGCTGAGCATGGGTGAACGGTTCACCCTCACCGCGACGGGCGAGGTCGTCAGCGAGGAGAGCATCGATTGGGGCACCGAGGACGATCCCGAAGCCACAGCCGCGACCGGCTACCACCACCACAAGGACATCACGACCGAACAGGTCTGGGAGGCGGAGTACTTCACCACCGACCCCGCCGCTGCCGGTGTGCAGCCCGGCCCGATACTCGCGGCAGCGCTGGCGGAAGCCGACGCCGACGCTGCCGAGGTCGATCCGGATGACGCCGCTGCCGTCGCCCGAGCGCGGGAGCAGAAGCGTCTCGCCGCCGAAGCCGCCCACAAGGAGGCACAGAGGGCAGCGCTGCGCCGCACCAAGGAGCTGAACAAGGCTTCGGTGATCGCGACCGAGGTCCGTATCGAATGGCTCACCAAGTTCCTGACCCGCAAGACCTTGCCCAAGGGCGCGGGAAAGTGGATCACGGACACCCTCGTCGACGAGCCCGGTCTACTCACCCAGAACAAGGCACCGCAGTTCCTGGCGAAGCTACTCGGCGTGAATGTTTCTGCGGTGACCGGTCCGAGCGCCGGATACCCCGGAACCGAGGACCGCGCCGCACGCGCCGCGATCGCCCCGGTGATCGACAAAGCATCCGAGGCCCGCGCCCAGGTCATCGCGCTTGCGCAGGTGTTGGCCGCGTACGAGGCGCGGATGAGCGGGACCGGCAAGGACTGGTGGAAGCGCAGCAGCTTCGGCAACCAGGACAACTACCTGGGCTTTCTCGATCAGCACGGGCACTCCCTCGCCCCGGTGGAGAACGTCGCCACCGGCGAGCTGACACCGGAACAGGGGTACGACGCCCTCACCGCACGCACCGGTGACAGCCCACAACCCGGCGAGACCGAGTAACCGCACCACCGCACGACGAAGGGGCCAGGGAGACCGTCACCGGTTTCCCTCGCCCCTTGTTTCGTTCCCGGCATCGGTCGAGGGGGGCCTGCGGCGCCCCCTCGAGCACCCCCCGGCGAACGCACACCCACCGGCTACCAGCACCGGGACGGGCGGCTCACCTCAGAATCAGTGGGCTGCTTCGAACGCCTCGACGATCTCCGCTGGAATCCGGCCGCGATCGCTGATCTCGTAACCGGTGTCGGCTGCCCACTGCCGGATCGCCCGAGTCTGCGCAGGATCCCGTTTGGCGGTCGGTGTGGACGCCGTCGACGGCGAGGACGCCGCAGTCGGGGAGGCCCGACGTTTGCGGCCACCGACCCGTGTCGCGTGCTCGATGTAGTAGCCGAGTTTGCGGTGAAACTCGGTGGCACTCTTCGACTTCAAGTCGATGACGTACTCGACTCCGCTGACAGAGAATTCGATGGACTCGCCGGCGTCGTCGGCAATGACCGACCCGTCGATATCGTCGACCAATTGCACGGTTACCTGTTTTGCCACGGTAGTCCTGTCTGCCTTTCCTCGAGAAAAATTTGAACGAGTCGCACCCAGCCTAACCAGCGGCAACGCACTCAATGTGCAGTGGCTCATGTCAGAACGTGCGTACTGTCCACATCGTTTCGGATTCCTTTGAACGAGGGATGCCTCAAGCGTCTTGATGCTGATTGTTCTCGGTATTCGACAATTGCCACTATGGCCGGGGCGACCCACGTTGCGCCGACCGTGTCGGCGCGCGGCACCGGTACCGAAAACGGGCTGTCCGGACGAGCAATCTCATTCAGGTTGCTTCGGAGTTCTCTCCGGACTCGGTCGGTGAAACCTGTTCCGACACTGCCGATATAGACCAGATCGCCGCTGTCGTCGTACGCACCGAGCAACAGCGCCGCGAGCGGGCCACCGGCTCGGCCGCCCGAGGGAACCCACCCGCAAATCACTCCATCCCGACTCATCCTGATCGGCGTCTTCAACCAAGACTTCGAGCGAACCCCGGGACGGTAAATCGAGTCGGCACGTTTGGCGACTATGCCCTCGATACCGTGCTCAGCCGCGATCTCTATCAACGCCTTGCCGTCGACGCCGGTCATGTTCGGCGGCACCTGCACACCCTTCCCATCCGCCAATGCAAGCTCGTCGAGAATGCGTCGACGCTCGAGATAGGGCAGATGCCGCACCGATTCGCCGTCGACGTCGAGAACGTCGAACACGAAATACGCCACCGGTACCGATCGCAGCAACGCAGCCGCAGGCCGCGCGACATGCATCCGGCGTTGCAGCAACCCGAAATCAGGTTGCCCCGCCGCGTTCAACGCCACGAGCTCGCCGTCGACGAGCAGAGACCGCCCCGCCGCCGCGACGCCCAGTGCCTCCACCGTTTCCGGATACGAGGCGGTGACGTCATTGACGTTGCGGGACAACAACTTCACGACTCCATCGACGTCGACCGAGGCCGCGGCGCGGCATCCACTGGAGTCCGCGCGGGTTTGATCGGCTGCCAGGAACCGGTGTGAGC
>NZ_JBMDIX010000063.1:0-16138 GCF_057808915.1 Rhodococcus sp. FG69
CGTGGTTGCGAGGCCTTGCATATCCCCCGTTGCAGGCAAGCTGACCGCTCGCCAAATAAGGCGGATGAGGGATGTTGATAGACCGAGGTTGAGCTGTGTCTCCCGGTCTTTACCGCGGTAAAGAGCGGCGGTTACGCCCCCGCAGTGCGTGGTTGCGAGGCCTTGCATATCCCCCGTTGCAGGCAAGCTGACCGCTCGCCAATACCAGGCGGATGAGTGATGGTGATGGACCGAGGTTGAGCTGTGTCTCCCGGTCTTTACCGCGGTAAAGAGTCCAGCTCGTCGGTGCCGCAGGAGTCTGTGGAGTCTAGCTCGCTGCCTTTCAGCGCTGTTTGGCTAGTCTCGCCGTGCCGCCGTGCCGCCGTGCCGCCGTGCCGCCGTGCCGCAAAGTCGGGTCTCACATCCGCGCTGCTAATCTCGCTACGGGGTGTGACCAAGGCCAAGCTTCTTTCGTACGCATCGTGCATGGTGGCTGAAATGCAAAGATTCTTGAGTGAAAAGTGCTGATAGGCGTAAGGGGCTGCGACGCGGAATCGTGGTGCGGCGCGTAAGGCCTCAGTGGCCGCGTGGATCGACGTCCTGATGTCGAGATGCGGTATGCGTAATGGAACAACGCGTAGCAAGGAAACTCCAAAGCGAATCAAAGGGGTCAGTCGGTCTGGCCTCGGCGCCGAAGACGGCAGCGAATTGAGGAGTCACTGGCTCGCCTGGTGATACGGGTGAGTGCAAGTGCCTGGTGCGATCAGCAGATGTAGCGTTTGCCAATCCATCTGTGAGAGTAGGTTATTTGATAGATTCCTTGTGCCACAGGCGAAACTTCATGCGATCGGAAGTGGCGGTTCGGAGTCTTTAGTCACGTGACGAAAAGCGATGTGCACTCTTCTCTTGTGGCTTGTTTGTCTCAATCTGCAATGCCGGTGAAAGCGCACGCGGTCTGCAGGTGGGGGAGTGGTTGACCTGCCGTCTTCCCCGGGGGCGAGATATGCCGTCATGTGGGGGACTGCTGCGTGCTGTTCTTGATCTTTACCGCGGTAAAGATCAAGAACGAGGTTGATCTGCGCCATCGTCGCGATCGATGCGTCAAGGTCTCTGCCTGTGCGCTGCGCGTAGCTAATCGGGTCGGGGATCTTGGGGGCTTGCATGGATGTTGGATTACTGCGGGTCGTAGCTTGTCCGTGACCATAAGAGGCTTGTGTGTACCCGTACGGATCGTGCGGCAGAATTACCGCCAACCCCGTAGCGGCCCGGCCGAGGACGGTTCGTACCGAATGAGTCGATCGGGCAACATCTTTCAGCCGCTCCGTGCGGATTCGGCTAAAAATCAAGCGAAACAACGTAATTGATTCAAGCATGGCAATGTGGTTGCAGTGCGACACGGTTGCTGTCGGGTAATCAGATCCTCCGCTTATAGAACTGTAATCATCTGCTGGATAAGGGATTCTGACTCTAGCGCCAGGAGGTTTATCCCCTCATGGGGTAGACTTATCTTAGTCATCTGAACTAACGCGCCGGCGGAGTTCTGAAATCTGACTGTCCTGTTTGTGGATCGTCTATCGAAACACCTCTGTCATGAGTTACGCCCACGAGATGGAGGACAAGGGTGAGTCGCCCTCCGAATGCCGATAATTCGATTACGTCTTTTGCGGAGGACAAGCTCGATCGAGAGGATTTTGCCCGACGGGTCGCACGGCGAATAGAACTCGCCGAGTCCGGGCCCAGCGTCGTGTTCGGCTTAGCTGGACCGTGGGGTAGTGGGAAGACCTCGGTGCTGGCCATGATTCGACTCGCCCTAGAGCAGTGCGTTGGCTGGTCAGTAGTCGAGTTCACGCCATGGTCAGCAGCAGATGTTCAGACGCTGACCGGCGAATTCTACGAAGCTGTGGCGGCTGCAATGCCCGCGGATGACGAGGAAGGACGCACTGCTCGTGATCTCCTGATGGCTTCCGTTCCCACGACTGCTGCGCTGGCGAAAATCGCAGTAGAAGGTCTGATCGACAGCAAGTTCGGAGACGGAGTCTGGCAGAAGATGGCCAATGCAGTGGTGGGGAGGGGAGCTAGCAGACTCGACAAACTGCCAACCTCCAAGCCAGCGCCGTTTCGAACGCAGTTCGAAGCCGTCTCCGATGCCGTGAAGAAGACCGGATCAAAAGTGCTTGTCATCGTCGACGATCTCGATCGGCTCCACGTCGACGAACTCATGACGGTGATGAAGGCAGTACGTCTTCTTGGCCGCTTCCCGGGCGTGCACTACCTCCTGTCCTACGACAAAAGAACCATTATCGATCTACTGAGTGCCGCACAGCTCGTTGGTGGCAATGCTGACCGCGCGAACGCATACCTGGAGAAGATTGTTCAGTACCCGTTTGAGCTTCCTCCGCTCCAAACTGTCCATAGCGAGCGAGAAATACGGGAACAAATCGAGCAGGTGGCTGCTCGCCACAATTGCTCAACAGCACGGACGGAACAAGGATTCGGCCGACGAGTCGATCTGGTCGACGACCTCATTGCCCTCCTGCCGATAACGGACCGTGCGACGCTCCGCGCGATATACCGCTGGTCAGGGCAGGTGGATGTGCTGTTCGCGCTCGTAGGCGAGCAGGAGCTCGACCTCGCGGACGCTGCCTTGATCACCTATCTTCGGCTGCATCACGCACACGTCTACGATCAACTTCTGGCATGGAGATCCGACCTCGTCGGCCCGGCGCCCCGATTAATTACTCTTGGCGCGAAACACCCCACCGTCGACGACTGGCTCGCGCGCCTCATGGGCCCTGACATTGAGCTGTCGCAACCCGACGCGTCCGCGGTGTACAGGATCCTCGCTTACCTATTTCCAAAGCTGGAACACCACATTGGGACGCGTTACCGGGCGGATGCCGAGACCCCGCGCGTCCACCTCGACGAGTACTTCGACCGGTACTTCATGTTCACACTTCCAGTTGGCGACATCAGCGATGTTGCAGCGGCATCCGACGTCAGGGCCCTTCTGGACACCGGTGCACTTCCGCCGAACGGAATGCTGCGTCGTTCCCTGAGCAACGGTACCGGCACTACGAAGAGATTGGCTTTGAGCAAGCTGCATCGAGAAATCGACAAAGCCGTCGAGTCGAGCACCTCAGCAGATCTACTCCTTGCTGCGCTGTCGGATTTGAAACTGTCATTGCTTAACGACCACGGGCATCTGCCCTGGTTGAGTGACAGAAGTCGCATTGCGGTGATGCTGTTCCACCAGGCTTTGAGTGTCAGTGCCGATCCGCTTCGTACGGTCAACCGGCTACGTTGTCTGTTCGATCTATACGGAACCGCAGCGATACTTTCGCACCTCCGCGCTGGTCAAGACGAGTACACGAGCGAGGTAGCGGCTGCAATACGCGATGTTCGGGGCGAGGTGCTCGCCGTGTGCATGCAAGACTTCACTCAGGACACACCACCTCCGGATGGGCAAGTGTTGGGATTTCTCGACTTCCTGTCACCTGACATGTTAAAAGAATTGCGGCACCGCATCGACAACGAAGGGGTCTCTCAACATCAGGTAGCAGCAAGATTCGTTGCACAAGATAGTGATTGGCGCGACAATCTCAGTCAGAGCTTCTATCACGTTCCTTTCTTGGCGATCTTTCCTCCTGGCGACATCGACCTATCGCAGTTTCCCCCGGCGATCGCAATAGATGAGCTACCGGAGCGAGACGACCGCTCGATTGACGCTCGACTAACTAAGGCGGCATACGTGCTTCGTAACATGTTCCCGGGATCGGTGCCCGCGACGGGGCCGTGAGTGCTTTGTACTTGCAAAGGGACGCAGACGCTCGCAGCCGTCGGTTACACCGAAGTCGAAGCCCTCGAACGTCTCGGAAGTGACATCGACACCGCCGACCTCGACGAGGCGGCTCAGTGGTTCGCCGAAATCCGCGCCCAACTCTGAACGACCACCCATACCCCACTCAAGAGGCCCCGGCAGTGCTGTCACACCACCGGGGCCAATCGATCACAGACAGGACCTGCGATCATGACCAACGCTAATACCCCGACCGACCACGACACCACCGAGGACACCCGCGAGATCCACCCTGCTGTCATCACGGGGGCGCTCGTCATCGGACTCATCGTCGCTTTCGTCGTCACCGCCTCCAGCTTTAAACTGAGCTTCACCACTCTTCTCGACCTCGGATCCATGGCCGGTATGCGCGACTCCGCGTGGGTCATCCCGGTCGTGCTCGACGGCCCGATCCTGGCGGCGAGCATCTTCCGAATAGCACTGTCCCAACACACCGACCGAGCCACAGTCCGCGGCCGCCGATTCATCATCGCCGTCTACGCGCTCGCAGGAGTGGCCAGCATGGCCGGCAACGCCTACCACGCCGTCCTCACCGTCACCGACCTGAACGCGGCCGTCGCCGCAGCAATGGGTGCACTCGCTCCGCTCATGGTAATGACCATGGCCGAAATGATGTCCGTTGCGATCAGTGCACCCCGTCGACGTGTCGCCAGCGCATCGACAACGCAGGCACCAGGGGTTCCGGACATGCTCAGGCCCGATCACGATCGGGAGCTCCCTGCTGAACCGGATGTCGGGGCGGTCACTACCGCCTACCTCAACGACGTTGTCGACGACCACGGCACCCTCCGCGACGATGTTTGGGAGACCGTGGACCTGTACCTCAACGACCCCGAAGCGAAGGGCAATTTCTCCGCTGTCGCCCGAGTCCTCGATGTCACCACCTCCACCGTCACCCGCCGCTACGACAAATGGGTCGAGCTCCAACAAAAGGTAGCCGCCGCAAAAGCGCCGCATCGACCCGTTCCCGGCCCAGCCGCCGAGCATGTCGGTGCCGAAACCGAGCAGGACACCGGCCGAGAAGACTTCAGCGCCCAGGATGCAGAATCTAAGGAATACGAAGCTGCGAACACAGACCTCGACGCTCGAAGCTACGTAGGCGCAGCCCGATGACACAGGCCCGAACGTTACGCAGAGACCTCGCCATCGTTGTGTCAGTCGCCGCGATGGACGCGGCGGCGCGACGTACCGACCGACAGGCCGCAGACAATCGTTAGGCTGACCCACCAAGCAAAGCCCGAGGGCACGTTCTCACTCAGGTGAAGTCGGGGTGCGCCAATCGACGAATGTGGGGGAGTAGCGCATGAGCAGTTACGACAGCGATCATTTGCTGGCGCTTGTGCGGCGCGTCCACGGCCGCGCAATCGGACACATACGCCAGCAAACACTCAGCGACATAGGAATGATAAATTCCCTGCGCCGCACACCGGTTGGACACGGAGCGCCTCGCATCGAAGCGCGCTCCCTACTAGACCACGCCCAGCAGATTCGACTCGTCGCCTCCCACGACCCCGTCGCAGACGATCCCGCCCTTGTCGGGAACTACCCGACCGGATCGAAACTCGTCTTCGTCTCCGTCAGCGCTAGAAACGCCGGTACCGGCGTACCTGATTTCATCGACCTGGCCGAAGCCGACGCCTGGTGCAGAGCACTCGCGCCAGAAGGCTACGAGGACTACACCGTCCGGCTAGGGCGGATCGCCACCTCACCATCGAACGCCGTGCACTACCGGCAGATCGTCGGCCCCGACAACCACATCTGCGTCATCGACGAACGCGACCACGCCACCATGCGCGACACCGCGTTCTACATCTGATGCCATCGGATACACAGGAGCAAGGATGCGCAACCCATTCCGCCGCCGACAGGCCAGGCAACAACCGAACACCCCGCACCACCAGCGACATCACCCGAAATGGAAAGCTGTATACAGCTAACCGTATTTACAGCCCAGTATGCGGGGACCAGCTCCGCTCTCCCCGTCGGACGAAGCGGTGTCCTAAATACGAACGTTTCTGGCAGTCCGTAAGCCCGATGTCTATTCGCTACCTCGACTGGAATCGAATTCTGGGTTGATTCGGCGGATGAAGTCAGGAAGAAGATTCCAACTTTGGATCCAAATCGAGTTGATGCCTAGCGCCCCGAGGTAGCGATCCTTGACGGGGTCGCGGTCACTTTGGACGGCGTAACTAACAGGCGCGTTCATTCCAAGGGTGTCACGGACATCGTCGAGCAGCAGGTTGAAGTTCGGGTCTGTCAGGCTGAAACCCAGGTACAGGAACGTCGAAGATCTCATCTCGGATCGCAGAGCTTCGAACATCGTGCGCCTCTCAGCACGAGCCCGGCTGTAGTCGGTGCGCGTGAGAACGACCGTGTCGGGCTTGTCGATCGTGCCGTGCAGCTTGACGATGTGATTGGTCGTCTTCGTGGAGAAGGTCTGGCGAAAATCAGCCTCCGTCGGACTTACGGTGAAATCGAGCTGATTCTCGATGTAGGTACGTTCGAGCAACCGATCGTAATTTGTCGTAAATAGCCGTGGCAGCTTTAGTTTCAGTATCTGGTGATGTGACGGTGACGGTACGCATCGCTGGTACCTGCTGTCGTCGAACTGCTCTTGGAGGAAGGCTCGGTAGTTCTGATCCCCCACCGTGCGGCGGAACACCTCCGCGCAGTCCAGGGCGCTTTCGGTTTGGAAAAAGCGAGTAAGTGAGTCTTGTTCGGACTCCTCAGCGCGCGCCCGCAGCTTGCTCCTCATACGTCCAATCAACTGAGGCCAGGTGGGCATCGGCTTACCGTCGTCGTCACCGCCGTAGGCGGGGTCGGGGATGCTGCCGTTATCAAGGTCGAAGAAGCCACGCCTACCGTTGCGAGCAGCACCGTAAGACAACCCGGACCCAAGAAAGACCAACAAGTTCCCGTCCGGGATAGATGCTCGCAAAGCACCGACATACTCCGTGTTCAGTTCGTCCTCGTACCAGTGCATCTCTGCTCCTCTTCATTCGCGAGGAGTCGATCATCTCAGCTCCGGCGATTTACCCGAACCGCTGTCCTCTGACCGAACGATCTACCCGTCCTTGGGGACGGATGAGGTGCTCGCAAGCCAGAAGGCTTGTTGTCAAGCAGGCGAAACCGCCTGAGTTGTCGGCTGCAGGCTGGGGTGTGCGTTTCGACCATTGTTATCTCGGATAGTCGCGAACGCTTACACCCGCACGCGTCAATTTCACTTGCCTCTGCGCCAGTCGATCATTTCGTCGATGTGTCGATCAAGGGCGCGTACGACGTGGTGCACCTGGACCTCGACGTCTTCGAGTGCGGTCTCCGTTGTAGCGAACTTTTCGAAGGCCTTGACGTAGTCAGCGCTCCGGCCGAGCTTGTGGGCAGATCCCTTCCACTGCCGCACAGTGCGGTAACCGATCTTTCTCGCTAGCGAATGCCCCGAGAGAATCTCATCGAGCGCACGGGCGCGCAGTTCCTCGTCGACGACGAGTCCGAAGTTGCTACCCCTCGTTTGGACATAGCTGAGATCTAGATCGAGTTCTTCGAGCCGATAAATCAGATGTTCCGAGAGCGTTTCTGCCAGCTTCTCCGCTGTATCGATCGGGGAGAGAGACAGCAGGCTGTCCGCGTATCGACTCAGCTCGTACGGGTGGTGCTGCTCTGGATAGAGCGCGTCCAGTTCCGGGGTGGGCGCGCTAATCGCAATCGGCACGCCAGACGTCGAACTTCGTCGCATCAGGTCGCAGACGACATACGTGTAGATCTTCGCTGCTGCCTCGACGGTGGCCGGTCGTACTTTGTCGTCATGGTAGATCTCGTTGCGGTACAGGTGCAGCCGCCTGAGGACGGCGGCGTGAGAGGGACTGAACACATCGTTGCGTTGCAGATAGGCAACCTTTGGTGCGAACTCACTCTCGATCTTTTCCAGTTCTTCGTCCGACGCCAATTCGCGCTCGAGCTCAACCTTTACGTCCACGAGCTTTCGCGGCGGTTCATCGTCGTCATCGAATGGTGTCGGCTGCTCTTCGGTCTCGCCGCGCTCTAAAGCGGCGCACACCGACTCGTAGTAGCCCTGGCCGAGGTGGTTCAGAGAGAGTCTGCTGTCACACTCGCGCTTGAGTAGCAGTTCGGCTGTGTTGTCGAGAAGCATCAGACTGATCCGCCATCGGGACACGCCCCCCTGATGGAGTAGTCGGTTGGATTCCGAAACCTGCACCACGAGCCGTTCAACGCTATCCATATTCATCCGATCGTCCGCCTGCCGACATCACAGTATGTCCAGTGGGACGCAGCAACGTCACCGCCTCGCGGGCGAATCTGAGTCGAGAGCCAATGACGAATCGAGGCCCGGACAAGATCGGCCGCCGGTGCCATGCACAGGCCACAGAAGATGGTTCTAGGTGCTGGTGCCCGTGGTTCACTGGACACGGTGAGAGGGGAGAATGAACGATGTCGTCACCCTATGACGCCCAAGTCTCGGCCCCGCCTTACGGCCTGTCGAGATCTGAGCAGCAGCCCGGCCGGAGACCTCTCCCGCCACCATCCAGGCGCGGACCCGTCGCTCGGAAGGCAGTCGGGATTCCGCGACCGGAAGAAGACGTTCCCCCTCCGTCGTCAAGCGGTAGGCCTGGGTCGCCGCCGCGTCCGCTGGGTTCTCCGCCGGCAAGCGGTAGGCCTGGGTCGCCGCCGCGTCCGCTGGGTTCTCCGCCGGACAAGCAGAACCGCTTCCCTCCTCCGAACTCGCGGCCCTCCACAACTTCTAAGCCGATTGAACAGGCCTTCAGCTCCCCTGTGTGCTCCGATTGCGCAGAGCCTCGGTTTCGTAGAACAGAGTGCGAGCGGCCAGGCCTAATCCAATCCCAGTACCTCCCTGCGACTATCAGCGGGCTGGTGGTCGCCGTAATCTCGCACGTTCTCGGATTGCAGTGACATTTGTTGCTGGTTAGTCAAACTGCGGCCAAGATATCTCGCCTGCTCATACCGCGAGCTCGCCACCGTGACTGCAACAGCCCAGGCAGATGCCGACCGCGCTGAGCGCTACGCCGACTCATCACGGGCAGGCGGCCGGATGAGCAACACGTTTGAGATACCGCCCTGATTCACGCAGTCTTGCGCAAAGTCGTGAACGCGCTGGTGGAAGTCCGCCTCTGGCGCGTTTGCGTTCACTGTGGTCTCGACCGGCGAGTAACGGTGCAGAGGGATCGAAACGCCGTCGTAGGTGTATCCCATTGTGTCTACGGTGAGGATCGTCAACGGCTGTTCACCTGTCCATTCGATCCCCAGGCGTAGGTCGTATTCATCGTTGTTGGTCACCTCCGCGGTCTTCTTCACCAGCGCCATCAGATCAGCAATGGCGCACTCGACAGCGGAAGACTCGACCTGACAGCCCTCGCGGTAACCGTCCATACTCATGCGATACGCGCCGACAGCGGCAGCGACCGTTACAGAACCGTCATGGTGGATGCTGATCCATGCTTCCTTCCAAGCGGAACGTTCACCTGTTGCCGTGTTCACGGCCACCCAGCGACGCAATCCGGGACGCAGGTTGGTGCGTTCGACGTTCTCCATCGGGCGCACACCGCCATTGAGATCGGCATAAATCAAGGCCAGTCCCTCGGCCTTGGCCAACACAGTTTTGGCTTCCTCTCGAGTCAACCTGTCGCGTAAGCGAGGGGTGCGTGGGTGAGCCACTGCGATCAGCCAGGCACGCTCACCGGAGTTCCGACCCGCTGCTGCCTCGTTATAGAGCGCGTCCAGGGTCTCCATGACGTGCCTGCGTTCCTCGAAGCGAGCCCGGTACATCGCCTCGATCTGCCGCTCCTTCATCCACACGGTGTCGGAGTCGTTTCTGATCGGGGCACCGAAGTAGTCGTGCTTGTAAATAAGGTGCGGCCCGTCGATACTCGCGGGCACTTCCACTACTACAGCCCGCCGATCGGCTCCGAGGCGGTGCACGTTCAGCCCGAACACCGGTGGCGAGATAGCGGTGATTGCGGCGCTCCTCAGGGAGCGCTCGTAGGCCTCGTCGAGCTCGCCCACATCGACTCGTTCGGTTGCGGACTTCTGCGTCTCACGAACGCCGAACACGATGACGCCACCACCGCTGTTTGCCATCGCAGCAACATCTTTCGGGAAGTCAGTCTGTGGTAGACCCTTCATCGGCGGCAGCTCTGACTTCCAGTCGAGATCGTCGGTCTCTGCGGCACCCGCGTCTACCGCTTCGTTGAGCATGGCATCGGTCAACGGTCCCGGCGGCAAACCCAGGACACGGTGCAGCGCGGTGAAGGTCATGCTCGGAAGCATAGGGACGACCGACGACACCGCTGACGGGAACAGGTGTCCAAGTCTCGCCGATTTCATCGACATGCGCCTGAGTCGTTTCCTGCGGGTTTCGTCGACATTTAGCTTGACGAAGCATCAATTCACCGCGCCTGCCACCCCAGAGCTGCGACCGGTCCTGGATTCCCGCCCGGACAGGACGCCGGTCGCAGCCTGAACACCACCTGTCCCCGGAATAGGATTGCAGGGTGACTTCCCCAGGTGATCCCCACGTGTTTCTTTCGTATGTCCATGAGGACGATGCCGAGGTCGACGAGCTCGAAGCCAGCCTCAAAGCAGCCGGGTTAAACGTGTGGCGCGATCACGATGCGCTCGGTCCCGGTGCTGACTGGAAGGCCAAAATCCGGTCGGCTATCACGGGGAACGCCCTGGCCTTCGTGGGCTGCTTCTCCGAGAACTCAGAGAAGAAGGTCAAGAGCGGTCAGCGCGATGAACTACTCCTCGCTGTCGAGGAAATTCGCGCTCGCCCCCTGGACACGGAGTGGTTCATTCCGGTGAGGTTCGCAGACGTGGACCTGCCGAACTACGACGTAGGAGGGGGACGCTCGCTGCGCAGCTTCCAATACACCGACATCTTCGGTGCAAGAAAGGCCACCGGCACGATGAAGGTCGCGACGGCCATCCGGGACATGTTCCATAAGGCCGGGACGCCAACCGCAGCAGCCACACCAACGCCTGTGTCGTCGACGCCGGAACTGCGTAGCATCCTCGCAGATCCGACCAAGTCACCAGCGGTCTCAAGCCTGGTAGACGCCACTACGGTGAGTGTTCGTAGGGAAATGGAAAACGCCACTACGTTTCCCTACGGTCTGGACAACCCGGATGGCGGTAATACGGCTTGGGCGCACGAGATCGTTCGGCAGTTCGAGCAGTACTGCGAGATCGCCAAGCCCGCGGTCGAAGCGATCATTGCCGGTTGCGAGTGGGGCCGAGACACAGAATTAAAAGTGTGGACCCGTGTCGTGAGCCGCTTGGCCAAGCCCGTAGATCGGCCATCCCAGCCAGGTTCTCTCCAGACCCAGATCAACGTCGCCCTGCAGAGCCTGGGCCGGACCCCGGCACTTCTCTCTATGTACGCCGGCACCATCGCAGCACTGCGCGAAGATAGATTTGCTGCAATCGAGGCAATCACGTTGGCTCCAAAGCTATCGAGTTACAGCCGCTATTCAGGTCTACCTAAACGCCCCGCACTCACGACTCTCGATCCGTGGAACGTCTTCGAGGGATCGACCGCGACACTCCTACGCGCCAACCAACGGCAGCCCGACCTGCTAGATGACCCCGACAAGCTGCGGCACTTGTTTCAACAAGGCACGAAAGGACCGACTGCATCGCTCGTTCTGTTCGCCGCCTTGCGGGACTCTTTTCCACTGTGGGACGAAGACGAGTACGCGGAGCTGTTCGACACAGCCGAGGTGTATTTCTCTCTCCTCATCGCAGACCTCGTGCGTCAAGACAGCCAATACGAGCAGCCCTGGTTCGGACGATTCACCTGGGATCGGGACTCGCAGGTCTACAAGAACTTGCGCGAAGAGTGCGCCGCTGCGAACCCAGACTCATGGCCACCAACTAAGGCTGGACTGTTCGGCGGTAGCCACAAACGGATGGTGGAAGCCTTCTCGGCGCTAGACCCAGATGTTGAAAAGATAGAGCGCGAGTACCGGTTCGCGCGGTACTAGAGGCCGGCACCGAGGCGACCTGGGCTCGGTTCCCAACTTTCAGTGGGCGCTTCCGGTTGCCACCACGAAATCGGCCTGAGGTCCTTCCTGCAGCTTTGGGTGTGCGTTTTGACCGTCGTCATACCGGACGATCGCGAACGAGCCTCTAGCGCCGGTTGTGTCAGTTTCAGAAGAGAACAGCGCCTCTTCGCCGCGTTTCCTGGGTGTGTGCAGTCGCGTTCTGAGATCCTGGCGTCAGAAGAGCGCAGCACTGTCGCGAACTCGGGTGGCCTGGGGACGAGGTGGACGTAGACAAGCTGGACGTGATCGAGAGCGGGGTTCTGACCGCGTCACCGGAAAGGTGGGGGCAGGCGGAATCCCGTTTCGCGGTGCTCGCTCCACTGCTCGAGACGCACCCGGTGGGCTTGTCGGTTGTCGACGACGCGGCCGAACGTCTGGGCCTGTCCCGTCGGCAGGTGTACGTCCTGCTCGACAAGCTCGCGAACGGGACAGGAACTGTCGCCGATCTGCTGGTGCGTCCGTCGTCGGGTGGTCGAGGTCGAAGCCGGGTGTCCGGTGCTGTCGAAGAGATCATTGCGGAGCAGGTGGGACGGCACTTCGTCCGTCGCCAGAAGTTGAGTGTCGCTGCGGTGCATCGTCGTATCGCTGTCGTCTGTAATCGTGCGGGCCTGCCGCCACCGTCTCGGAACACGGTCGCCACACGGATCGCGGCCCTGAATCCCGCAGTGGTGGCCCGAGCACGAGGGGGAGCGGACGCGGCACGTCCACGCCAGGCGGCCGGCGACATTCCACCGCCGATTCGGGGGATCCTCGAACTGGTTCAGGTCGATCACACCGTTGTCGACATCATGGTCGTCGACGAGTACGAGCGCAGACCGATCGGCCGGCCCTACCTGACGGTTGCGATCGATGTCTTCAGTCGAGTCGTACTCGGTTTCGTGGTGACACTGGAACCGCCGTCCGCAGTCTCGGTGGGTCTGTGCCTGGGACGGGTGTGCAGTGAGAAACAGACTTGGTTGCAGGCCCACGACCTGGCGACTGAGGTCCGGTGGCCGATGGCGGGCAAGCCGCAGCGGTTGTACCTGGACAACGCCGCCGAGTTCAAGAGCGAGGCGCTGCGTCGGGGCTGCGCTCAACACGCCATCACACTCGACTACCGGCCACCGGGGCGACCCCACTACGGCGGGATAGTCGAACGCGTCATCGGAACAGCGATGACCGCAGTGCACGAGCTCCCCGGAACTACGTTCTCGAACCCGAGCCAGCGAGGCAGTTACGACTCGGATGCACACGCTGCGTTGACGCTGCGCGAGCTGGAACGATGGCTGGTGCTCTCGATCGCGACCTACCACGAGAGCGTGCACACCGGCCTCGGACAGACCCCGGCGACAAGATGGGGCACCGGGGTCGACGCCGCGACAAGCCCGCCGAGAGTGGTGGTTGACGAGACCGCGTTCCTGATCGACTTCCTGCCCGTGATCCGCCGCCGGCTCACTCGCACCGGATTCGTCATCGACCATGTGCGCTACTTCTCCAATGCTCTCAAGCCGTGGGTCGCGCGCCGAGAGCACCTGGGCGCATTCGTCATGCGACGCGACCCCCGAGATCTGAGCCGCATCTGGGTGCTCGAACCCGACGGCGCCGGATACATCGAGGTCCCGTACCGGATGATGGCGCACCCTGCGGTGACACTGTGGGAGCACCGCGCGGCGACCGCCCGCCTGCGAGAGCAGGGACGGTCGAGTATCGACGAGAGTGCCCTGTTCTCGATGATCGAGCAGATGCGCGACCTCACCGACCGTGCACAGAAGGACACCCGTAGAGCTCGCCGCAACCGCCAACGCCGGAACCACCTCGCCGACAGCACCTCCACGACCACAGCGATGTCGGCGCCGCCGCAGCGGAGCGAACCGGACACGGACGTGTCGGTCTTCGACGACATCGAGCAGTGGTGAGCAGATGACATCGACCTCGCGGCGCAACGCCCGGGATTCGACTGCCATGCCCGGCGGCGACTTCGGGCATCTGACGGAGTCCGCGCGGCTGCTCGCCGGACTCGACGACGCCGCCCGGATTCGGTCGATCCGCTCCGAGCGCTGGATCGGCTACCCGCAGGCCCGGGCTGTCCTCGAGCACCTCGAGACTCTGCTGTCGTGGCCGGACCGTCAACGCATGCCGAACCTGCTGCTGCTCGGCTCGACGAACAACGGCAAGTCGATGATCATCGAGAAGTTCCGACGCACGCACCCCCCGACCAGCCTCAGTGATCGCGAACAGATCCCGGTGTTGTGCGTCCAGATGCCCCCGGATCCCTCGCCACGCCGGTTCTACCTCGCCGTGTTCGCCGCCCTGGGAACACCGATCAGGCCGCACAGTCGCGTTCCGGACCTGGAACGACAAGCACTGATGCTGCTGCGAGCCACCGAGGTTCGGATGCTCATCGTCGACGAGCTCCACAACGTTCTCGCCGGCCGCGACAACGTCCGACGGGAATTTCTGAACATGCTGCGGTTCCTGGGCAACGAACTCCGCATCCCCCTCGTGGGCGTCGGCACCCGTGACGCCTACCTCGCTATCCGCACCGACCCGCAGCTCGAGAACCGGTTTGCCCCGATGACCCTTCCGACGTGGACCAACACTCCCGAGACACGTTCGCTGCTGGCCAGTTTCGCCGCCAGCTACCCGCTGCGACACCCATCGCACCTCACATCATCGGAGATGACCGACTATCTCCTCGCCCGCTGCGAGGGCACCATCGGCGAACTGTCGACCCTGCTGACCTTGGCAGCCGTGCTGGCCGTCGACACCGGCGACGAAGCGATCACTCCCAGCGTGCTCGAACGCACCGAGTACCTCGGTCCGACCGAGCGGCGACGACAGTTCGAACGCCACCTCACGTGAGCACCCTCCACCCTGCGGGGGAGCGGGACATCCCTCCGTGGCCGCTGCATCCGCCGCCTCGCCCACGTGAAGCACTGACATCGTGGCTGCGGCGTACCTGTACGTACTACGGACTCGTCAGACCGGCGGACCTGCTGCCGGGATTCGACATCGCCGACCACGACGTGGATCGGTGCGTCCCCGAACCGCTACTGGCGTATCTCGCTACTCGCAGTACCGTTCCGGTGTCGAGGTTGCGGTCGATGACGCTGTCGGGATGGACACCGTGGCTGTTCGACGACACCGACCAGGCGCGGTGCGACTTCGACACCTACGTCCACCAGTTCTCGGTCCTGCTGCCGACCGAGCTGGCGGTTCAGGACCGCCGTTGCCGCACACCAGCGGGCGGCAGGTGGCTTCCGTGGGTCAGCGCGCTGCGCACCAGGGCGTGCCCGGTGTGCATCGCCGACATCGAATGCAGCGCCGACATCAGTGTGGCGTTGCTGCAGCAGCTGTCGTTGCTGACCAGCTGTCCCGCGCACGGGTGTCGACTCGAATTCTGCTCCGTCCTGCCGGGTCGGGCCGTGCTGTGGGACCGCACCGCGTCGGAGGAGCGGCTGCAGCCGGTCTCGGCACCGCCGGAAGTCGTCGCACTCGACCGGCGCACCGCCCGAGCTCTGACGTCCGGGTGGGTGCAGCTCGACCGCGACCGGGTTCACGCCGCGGTGTGGTTCCGCATGCTGCGCAGCGTCGTCGACGACGTCTGCACCCCGCTCTGCCGCGCGGGGCGGTGGTCGAAGGTGCTGTCCGCCATCTGGAACTCCACGGGGCATCCGCGGCCGCCACAGGCGTCGCGGGTAGTGTTCGAGCATCTGCGATGGACCGAGCAGGAACGCGTTCTCGCTGCCGCCGCGGCGGCCATCTCCGCGATCGAGCGCGGCGACATCGCGGCCGGAGGCGCTCACGGCGGTCTCCTCGCCCCGATCCCGGTCGCGACAGTCGATCCGGGAACCGCTCCCACCCGCTCGTCCTTCCCGGCTCGTGAGCACAGTGCGTGGGACGGTGTGCAGGACGCCATCAACGCCGCCATCGAGTTCGCCCGCGGCAACAGCGCTGCGGCGGTTTCGTTGTTCGCGTTCCTGCACACCGGATGTCATACCCCCGAGGACACGGCCCGACTCGAGAAGGTGTTCGCTGACCTGGACATTCGTCTCCCGCCGTGACCGATGAGGGTGTGGCGGCACGATAGCGATAGAGCACAGTCGTGGGTGTGAGCAGTTCCCGATGCGCCGTTCGGCATCGGTTGCGCGTAGTCACTTGCCGTATTTGGGCGGTGACCGACGAGAATTTCCTTTCCCGCACCGTCTTCGTCTAAATCCCTGCTCAGCGCGTTTCAACTCGAAAGAGC
>NZ_JBMDIX010000064.1:0-15915 GCF_057808915.1 Rhodococcus sp. FG69
GGGGGTCGGGGAGCAGATTCTCGAAATCCGGCGCTAAGGATTTACGGCAGATAGTAGCGTACTATCTGCCGTAACTCGTGAGTCGTCCTGCCGCGATGGTCGTTCCGGAGATGGGCGACTCCGGAAACTATCTGCCGTAGTGCTGAAGGGCGGTCGGGGTGGGATCGGTGAGCTCGCTACCGGCGCGGGCCGCCGGGATCCGGCTGGCGGACGCGACGCGGACCTTTCTGGGCACGATCGCGGCGGTGAACACCCGCCGCGCCTACGCCTCGGCGTTGGATCGGATGGTGCGCGACTTCGGCGCGGACGGCGATGTCGGGTTGTTGAACCCGGATCGGGTGTCGGGGTGGTTCGACTACGTGTGGGGCGACAAGGCCCCCAAGACCTACAACCTCCGGCTGACCGCGGTGTCGGCGGCGTGCGCCTACTGACGCGATCAACAGTGGCTGACCGGCGATCCGGTGTCGCGCCTGCGGGCGCGGCCGAGTGCGCCGGACAACAGCAAGGCGATGACCGCCGCCGAGGTTGCGGAGCTGCTGGGCATGGACGCGGCCCTGCGCGAGCGGGTGTTCTGGTCGATGCTGTATGAGTCCGCCGCGCGGGCGGAGGAGATCCTGAATCTCGACATCGAGGACCTGGACACCGTGAACCGATGCGCCACGGTCACCCGCAAGGGCGGCGCCCGCGAGGTGATCTATTGGCAGACCGGCACCGCACGGCCGCTGCCCCGGCTGATCGCCGGACGGAAGTCCGGGCCGCTGTTCCTGACCGACCGCAAAGCCAAGCCGTCGGTCGCCAAGACCGACACCGACAACTCGACCGGCCGCGCCCGACTTTCCTACCGCCGCGCCGCGACGCTCCTCGAGGAGCACACCGAAGGGATGCGACGCGGACCGTTCACGCTGCACCAGCTGCGGCACTCGCGACTGACCCACGCCGCAGAGAAGGGCGCTTCCACGCCGATGCTGATGGCGTTGAGCGGACACACCTCGGTGCGCAGCCTGGTCAAATACGCGAAGGTCTCCGCCGAGGCGCTGGGGCGCTGGCAGGCCGAGACCGATCCCGCTGCGCGGCGGCGCTCCCGCTGAATCTCTCAGTAGCTGACGGTGACGAGTTCCGGCGCGTGTCTGCGTATCTTGTTCAGCACCTTGACTGTTCGGCCCGAGCGCATCTGCTCGAGGGGGGCCGAAAGAGACCAATCAAGTGCGGCACCGTCGATGGGTGTGGTCTTCCGCGTCCGGGAACTCATAGCCGCTGCCGGGCGTGCGTGGTCGTGGTGTTTGTCGGATCCGGCGGGGGCACGGCCGAGAGTAGGGCCGTGAGGTCGCGCGAGACCTCGCCGGGGTTGGAACAGCCGTGGGAGATGAGCGCGCGGGAGCGCGGCTTCGGTCAGGCCGTATCGGATATGGACGGCGTCGTGGTTCCCGGGAACTCGAATGTGCCGGAGTCGTCCGTCGGTCTACGTGCGTTGCGCGGAGTCGTCCCGAATCTCACTGCGGAGAACGTGTTTGAGGATCTTGCCGGAAGGGTTGCGCGGGATGTCACGGACGATCAGATCGCGCGGCAGTTTGTAGTCCGCGACGTATTCGGCGGCGTACGTCCGCAGCTCCTCGAGGGTCACCTCGCGACCGGGAACCGGGGTCACGATCGCGACGATGGTCTCCCCGAATGTGGCGTGGTCCAGGCCGACGACGGCAACGTCCTGGACGTCGGGGTGCCCCGCGAGGGCGTTCTCGACCTCGATCGAGTAGACGTTGCGGCCGCCGGTGATGATCATGTCCTTGAGCCGGTCGACGATCGTGATGAAACCGTCGGCGTCGCGGACGGCGAGGTCCCCGGTGTGCAGCCACCCGTCTCGGATGGTCTCGGCGGTGGCCTCGGGCTTGTTCCAGTAGCCCTTCATGATGGTCTCGCCGCGCAGGATGATCTCGCCGGTCATCCCCGTCGGGACATCGTTGCCATCCGGATCGACCAGCCGGAACTCGGCATTCGTGATCGGCCAGCGTCCCGTCGCATCGGGACGGACGGCGACCTCGTCAGGCGTGGAGTAGATGCCGGTGGGGCCACCCTCGGTCGGCCCGCACAGCTGGAAGAAGCCGACGTCCGGGAAGGTCGTCACGAGTTTCGCGACCGCAGTCGGCGGCATCGGTGCCGCCCCGAAGAAGCCGAGCCGCCAGTGCGAGAGGTCGCGCCGCTCGAGGTCGGGGACCGTCAACATCATCTGATACATGGTGGGAACACCGAGGAAGACGGTGATCCGGTATCGCTCGAGGGCGTCGAGGACGGCGGCGGGCTCGAATGCCGGCAACACGACGTGGGTGGTGCCCATCGAGAAGCCGCTGAGCACGAACAGCACCAGTTCGGCGCAGTGGTACATCGGTGCCACGTGCAGGTTCCGGTCGAAGGAGTTGACGCCGAGCGAGGACACCGCGTGGCCGACCCACAGCAGCCGGTGGTGATCGAACAGCGCACCCTTCGGTTTCCCGGTGGTGCCGGAGGTGTAGATGATCATGCAGTCGTCGTCCTCGCGCACCTCGACCTGTGGGTCGCTGTCCGGCATGGAGGACGCCAGCTGGACGAAATCGTCGAAGCCGTCCGCGCCGTCCAGCGAAAGCGCCGGGGCAGCGGGCGCCTGCTCCAGCTTGGCCAGGTCCCGCACCGCCGCGACGGTGTCCCCACCGAACAGCAGCACCGACGCGCCGGAGTCCTCGAGCAGATACGCCAGCTCCCGGGCCGTGGACCGCGGGTTGAACGGGGAGACGATCGCGCCGACCTTGAACGCGCCGTACAGCGCGAGGAGGAAGCGGTCGGAGTTCGGCGACAGCACCGCCACGCGGTCGCCCTTCTGCACGCCGAGGGACAGCAGCGCGTTGGCGTACTGGTTGATTTCCCGGTCGAGCTGCCCGTAGCTGCGCTCGACGCCCTCGAAGATCAGCGCGGGCCGGTCCGGGTGGCGGCGTGCGTTCAATGTCAGTTGTCCACCAAGGGTTGCCATGATTCTCCTATGATCGGCGGGTGGTCTGCTAAGCAAATGTGGGGGGACGTTTGGTGAGGACGGCGTCGGCGCCCTCGGCGAAATCCGGTGTGCCGATGAGTTCGATCTGTCCGGCTCGTTCACGCTCGAGGGCGTGGTCGAGGTGGCCCAGGGTGGACGCGGCGAGCGCCCGTCTGGTCAGTTCGAGGGCGCGCCGCGGCCCGGCTCCCAGCGTGCCGGCGACGGCCTCGACATGGGCCGCGAGCTGGTCATCCGGCAGGATCCGGGCCACCAAGCCGGTCTGGGCGGCGTCGGTGGCGGAAAGCCGCTGCCCGAGCAGCGCTAATTCTGTAGCCCGCGCCCGGCCGATCGCCGCGGCGACGAGCGCGGTCGCGCCGCCGTCGGGCATCAGCCCGATGCTGGTGAACGACAACAGGAAATACGCGCTTTCGGCGGCGTAGGTGAGGTCTGCGGCGCAGGCGAGCGCCACTCCGTACCCGACCGCGGGGCCGTTGACGGCGGCGATGACGGGGACCGGCGCGGAGACGATGCCGCGGATCACCCGGTTCGCGGCGTCCATCACCACCTCGGGTTCCTCGCCCGTCACCGCGGTCAGATCCGCTCCCGTGCAGAAGGCTCTTCCCGCGCCGGTGAGCACGATCGCGCGGGCACCGGTCGCTTCCGCCCCGCTGATCGCGGTGTCGAGTGCGACCAGGTCGTCGACGCCGAGGGCGTTCATGCGGCCGGGCCGGTCGATCGTGATGTGAAGCAGGCGGCCGGTGCGGACGGTCCGGATAGCGGTCGGGGTCATCGGATCAGCCGAGCCGCTCGATGATGGTGACGTTGGCTTGTCCGCCGCCCTCGCACATGGTCTGCAACCCGTAGCGTCCGCCGGAGCGTTCGAGTTCGTGCAGCATGGTGGTCATCAGCCGGGTGCCGGTGGCGCCGATCGGGTGGCCGAGAGCGATGGCGCCGCCGTTGGGGTTCACCCGCTCCGGGTCGGCGCCGGTCTCCTGCAACCACGCCATCACGACCGGGGCGAACGCCTCGTTGACCTCGAACACGTCGAAGTCGTCGATGCGCATGCCGGTCCGCTCGAGTGCCCGTTCGGTGGCGGGGATCGGTGCGGCGAGCATCATGACCGGATCGGCGCCGAGCACGGTCAGGTGATGGATCCGGGCCCGCGGAGCCAGGTCGTGGCGGCGTACCGCCTCGGCGGAGGCGATGAGCATGCCCGAGGCGCCGTCGGAGATCTGGCTGGCGACCGCGGCGCTCAAGCGCCCCCCCGGCGTGAGGCTCGGCAGGGCGGCCATCTTCTCCGGTGTGGTGTCGGCGCGCGGTCCTTCGTCGGTCGTCATCTGCTGGTAGGGGAGGATCTCGGCGGCGAAGCGTCCGCCGGCGATCGCCTGCAGCGCCCGGCGGTGGCTTTCCAGGGCGTACTGCTCCATCGCCTCCCGGTCGATTCCCCACTTTTCGGCGATCATCTCGGCGCCGCGGAACTGCGAGATCGTCTCGTCCCCGTAGCGGGCCCGCCACCTCGTCGAGCCCGAGTAGGGGTCGCGCACGCCGAACGCCTCGCCCGCGGTGACCGACGACATCAGTGGGATCTGGCTCATGTTCTGCACCCCGCCCGCGACGATGAGGTCGGCGGTGCCGCTCATCACGGCCTGCGCGGCGAAATGTACAGCCTGTTGCGAGGATCCGCACTGGCGGTCGATGGTCACGCCGGGCACTGTCTCGGGCAGGCCCGCAGCGAGGGCCGCGGTGCGGGCGATATCGCCCGCCTGCGGACCGATGTTGTCCAGGCAGCCGAGGATCACGTCGTCGACCGACGCGGGGTCGACACCGTTGCGTTCGACGAGTGCGCCGATCACATGGGCCGCGAGGTCGACCGGGTGTGCGGCGGCCAGTGCGCCGCGGCGGCGGCCTACCGGGGTGCGTGCCGCGTCGATGATGTATGCCTCTGGCATTGATGTCTCCGAATCGTCGTCTCAGGTGGTCGATGGTTGACGTGTGCGCGAGTGCAGGTAGGCGTCGAGCAGGACGGTCAGCACGACGCGGCCTTCGCTGTCGACCACGGTGCTCTCGGTGGTGACGAGGGCGCGTGCCCGGTCGTCGAACTGGATGTCGTCGATGACGACGGTGCCGGTCAGCACGTCTCCTGGACGCACGGGACGGCGGAACCGCAGATCTCGGATGCCGCGCCCGGCAATGGCCGCCCAGCTGTGCCCCACTGCGTCGAATGTCAGCCGTTGCAGGATCGCCAACGTGTGGATTCCACTGGCGATCAGGCCACCGAACTGGCCGTCCTGCGCCGCCGCCCGGTCGATGTGAAACCACTGGGGATCCCAGTGGGTGGCGAAGTCGACGAGTTCGGCCTCGGTCACCGTGTGTGAGCCCAAGTCGAAACGCTGGCCGATGCCCAGGTCCTCGGCGTATACAAGGCGTGTGTGCTCATGGTGCGATCCCACCTGCACGCCGACGGGTTTCACCGCGGCGCCATGCGGATCGCGCCGTCGAGGCGGATGGTTTCGCCGTTGAGCATCGGGTTGGTCACGATCGCCTCGACCAGCTGCGCGTACTCGGCGGGGTCGCCGAGCCGGTTCGGGTGCGGCACCTGCTGTCCCAGCGAAATCTGAGCCGCCTCGGGCAGCGTGCCCAGCAGCGGGGTCTTGAACAGGCCGGGCGCGATGGTGTTCACCCGGATCAGCAGCGACGCCAGGTCGCGGGCGATCGGCAGGGTGGCGCCGACGATCCCGCCCTTCGATGCCGAGTACGCGGCCTGTCCGATCTGCCCGTCGAAGGCCGCGACCGAGGCGGTGTTGACGATCACGCCGCGCTCGCCGTCGACGGGCTCGTTCTGCGACATCGCGTGCGCGGCGAGGCGGATGACGTTGAAGGTTCCGGTCAGGTTGACCTTGACGATCTTCTCGAATTCGGCCAGCGGGAACGGTCCGTTCTTACCGACGGTCTTGACGGCGTTGCCGATGCCGGCGCAGTTCACGGTGATTCGCAGTGAGGACTCCGCGTTGGCGCGCTCGACCGCCTCGGTGACCGCGGCCTCGTCGGTGACATCCGCCGGAGCGAATTCCACGGTGTCGCCGAGAGCAGCCAGCGCATCCGTGTTCGCGGTGGGCAGGTCGACGGCGATTACCCGGGCGCCCGACTTGGCGAGGGCGGTGACGGTGGCCAGTCCGAGGCCCGAGGCTCCGCCGGTGACGAGTGCGTTGGTTCCGGTGATATGCATGAATACTCCTGACGAAATAGGTTGAGAACATCGGGTTTTTGACAAAGTGAGGTGTGACTGACGCAGTGGTGTCACTGCGCGAAGGTCAACCTCATAAGGCGCGGCCGATGAGTTCCTTCATGATCTCGTTGGTGCCGCCGTAGATCTTCTGCACGCGGGAAGCGGCGTACATCTGCGCGATCGGGTACTCCATCATGTAGCCGTAGCCACCGAAGACCTGCAGGCAGCGGTCGACGATCTCGCACTGCTTGTCGCTGCCCCACAGCTTGGCCATCGACGCGGTCGCCGCGTCGAGGGTGCCGTCGAGGTGACGCTGGATGCAGTGGTCCATCAGGGTCTTGCCGGCCAGCACGTCGGTCTTGCACTCGGCGAGTACGAACTTCGTGTTCTGGAAGTTCAGGATCGGCTTGCCGAAGGCGTGACGTTCCTTGGCGTACCTGATGCTCTCCGCCACCGCGGCCTCGGCCACCGCGACACCGCCGACACCGAGGATCAGCCGCTCACGCTGCAGCTGACCCATCAGCTGGTAGAAGCCCTGCCCCTCGACGCCGCCGAGCAGATTCGCTGCCGGCACCCGCATGTCGGTGAACGACAACTCGCGGGTGTCCTGGCCGTGCTGGCCGATCTTGTCCAGCACCCGCCCACGCTCGAACCCCGGAAGATTCTCCGTCTCCGCGACGAGCAGCGAGATACCCTTGGAACCTTGGCTCGGGTCCGTTTTGGCGACGATGACGAGCAGGTCGCAGTGCGACGCGTTCGAGATGAACGTCTTCGAGCCGTTGATCACGTAGTGGCCGCCGTCGCGAACCGCGGTGGTCCGTACGGCCTGCAGGTCCGAGCCGGTGCCGGGTTCGGTCATCGCAATGGCGAGGACGCTCTCACCGCTCGCACATTTCGATAGCCAGCGCTTCTTCTGGTCCTCGGTGGCATAGGCGGCGATGTAGTGCGCGACGATCGTCGAGTGCACGGCGAAGCCGAACGCGGTGTCGTGGGCGTAGGCGATCTCCTGCTGCACGATCGCCTCGTGGCCGAAGTTGCCGCCCCCGCCGCCGTATTCTTCGGCGATGTCGAGGCACAGCAGTCCCGCGGCGCCGGCCTTGGTCCAGAACTCGCGGTCGACCTGGTGCTGCGCGGCCCAACGGTCCTGGTTCGGGGTGGCTTCCTTGCGGAAGAACTCGGCGGCGTGCTTACGCAGCAGCGCCTGATCGTCGGTCTCCCACGGGGAGCGGTAATCGGGGAACAGCTCGCTCATGATCGGTCCTACTTTCCGGTGAATTCGGGGGCGCGCTTGGCGAGGAACGCGGCCTGGCCCTCGCGGCTGTCGGCGGAATGGATGGCAACGTGAAAGTTGCGCTTCTCGTGCTCGAGTCCTTGCGCCAGAGAGGTTTCCAGGGCCTGGAGGGCGGCATCCTTGGCCAGCGCCACCGCGAGCGGTGAGTTGGCGGCGATCCGCTGCGCCATGGCGACCGCCGCTTCGAGGGCGGTGCCGTCCGGGACGGTCTCGGCGACGATGCCGGCCGCGCACGCCCGCTGTGCGGACAGGAAGTCGCCGGTGAGCAGTAGGGCCATCGCCTTGGACTTGCCGACGGCCTGAATCAGGCGCTGGGTTCCGCCGCCGCCCGGGATCACGCCGAGCTTCACCTCCGGGACACCGAACTTGGCGGATTCGCCGGCGATGACGATGTCGCAGGCAAGCGCCAACTCGCAGCCGCCGCCGAGTGCGAGGCCCTCGACCGCAGCGAGGACCGGCTTCGGGAATCGGCCCAGGTCGGCCCAGATGGTGCCGCCCAGCGCGGCTCGATCGCCGAGCAGCGACTGGTCGCGAATGGCGTCGAAATTGGTGATGTCGGCTCCGGCGCAGAAGATCCCGCCGGCGCCGGTGAGCACGATGGCACGGATCTCGTCGTCGTGCCGAGCCGCGACGAGCTCGGTGTTCAAGGCGGTGAGCACCGCCTCGTTCAGACTGTTGCGAGCCTTGGGCCGGTTGATCTCCAGGATCAGGAGGTGGCTGTCGCGGGCCGTGCGTAGCGGGGCGTTGTCGGGGTTCATCGGACGTCCTCGTAGACGTTGGTGTGCGCGGCGCGCATGGCCTTCTTGTCGAGCTTGCCGACGCTGGTGCGGGGCAGCTGGTCCAGATACAGGACGGTCTCGGGCAATTGCCATTTGGCGAATGCATCGGCGAGCAATTCGTGGATCTCCGACAGTGGAAGTTCCTGCCCGTCGGTCGTCACGACGAGTGCTACTGGACGCTCCTGCCACTTCGGGTGCGGGACGCCGATGACGGCCGCCTCGGCGATCTTCGGATGGGCAACGAGTGCGTTCTCCATGTCGATGGAGGAAATCCATTCGCCACCCGACTTGACCACGTCCTTGATCCGGTCGGTGATCTTCAAGTAACCATTCGGGTCGATGGTCCCGACATCGCCGCTACGCCAATACCCGTCGAGGAACTTGTCGGCGTCGTCGTCGAGCTTGTGATAGCGCTCGATGATCCACGGTCCGCGCAGCAGCACTTCACCCTGACTCGTGCCGTCGTGCGGGAGATCGTTGCCTTCCGCGTCGACGATCCGGATGTCGATGCCGTTGACCGGCAAACCCTGCTTACGCTTGAGATCCCACTTCTCCTCGTCCGAGATCACACCGCGCAGCGAGGGCTTCAGTCCCCGGTTCACCGCGACCAGAGGGGTGGTCTCGGTGGCGCCGTAGGCGTGGATGACGTCGGCTCCAGTGATGTCGTGGAAGTCGCGCATCAGCGACAGCGGCGGCTCGGTGGCACCGGACAGCAGCCGCGCGCGGGAGAAGTCCGGTGCGACCGCAAGCGTCTTGATGTAGTTCATCATGGGCTGGAAGATCGCCGGCGCACCGTTTGCGACGGTGACTTGCTCCGCGATCATCGCGTCCACGAGGACGGATGTGTCCTCGGCGATGTAGCGACCGGGCAGCACGATTTTTGCGGCACTGTAGGCGGCCGCCTGGGGTAGGCCCCAGCCCTGGCCGTGGAACATCGGCGTGATGAGCATGACGGCATCGTCGCTGCTCATCCCGAGTCCGGCGACCTCGGCGAGGGTGTGCAGGTAGATGCCGCGATGCGAGTAGTAGATGCCCTTGGGCCTGCCGGTGGTGCCGGTGGTGTAACACGCGCTGTAGGAGGAGGTTTCGTCGATGACCGGCCAGTCGATCTCCGGGCCGGCGTCCGCGAGCAGGTCCTCCCAGTGCACCGCGTGCGGGAGCGTGGTGGTGATGTCGGCCAGCGGCTTATCGGTCATCACCACCCACGTCTTCACGTTCGGCGTATGCGGTGCCAGCGCCTCGGCAACCGGAAGCAGCGACTCGTCGATGAGGACCACCGATGCATCACTGTGTCCGGTGACGTAAGCGAGATCCTCTGGCGCCAAACGCAGGTTCATCTGCAACATCACGGCAGCGAGGCCGGGAATCGCCCAGTACAGCTCGTAGTGCCGCTTGCTGTTCCAGTCGAGGATCCCGACCACATCGCCCGGCCCGACGCCGATCGAGCGAAGTGCATTGGCACTTCGTTGGATTCGCGCGTAGGCATCGGCGTAGGTGTACCGGTCCCAGCCGCCGTCCGCGGTGCGGTACACGATCTCCTGCTCGGGATAGGTGCGCGCGGCGTGCCGGATGATGGTGGTGGTGTTGAGTTGATAGTGGTCGCCGTGGGTGGAGGGCAGGCCCCTCACGATCTCGTGGCTCATGACGTCCTCAGATGCGTTCGATGATGGTGGCGTTCGCGGTGCCGGTGGCCTCGCAGACGGTCTGCAAGCCGAACCTCTTGCCGGAGCGTTCGAGTTCGCAGAGCAGGTCGGTGAGCATCCGGGCTCCGGTCGAGCCCAGCGGGTGGCCGAGGGCGACGGAGCCGCCGTTGACGTTCAGCTTGTCGTCCGGGACGCCGAATTCCCGTTGGAAGATCAGCGGCACACCGGCGAAGGCCTCGTTGACCTCGAACAGGTCGATCTCCTCGACGGCCAACCCGCTTCGGCCGAGCGCCTTGTGGGCGGCGTCGAGGATCGCGGTGAACTGGATGATCGGGTCGGCGGCGGCGACCGACAGCGCGCGGAACCGGGCGCGTGGGATGAGGCCGTTGCGCTCGGCGTACTCGCGGTCGGCGATCAGCAGCGCGGCCGCGCCGTCGCTGATCTGCGAGGAGTTGGCCGCCGTGGTCCGCCCGTCGGCGCCGAACACGGCTTTCAGGCTCGCCATCTTGGCGGGGTCGATGTGCTCGCGGATGCCCTCGTCCGAGTCGATGACCGGACCGGTCGGGTCGTCGGGGTCGGCGGTGATCGGCACCATCTGGTCGCGGAACTTCCCGGCCCGCGTCGCGGCGTGCGCCCGCTCGTGGCTGCGAGCGCTGAACGCGTCCAACGCCGCTCGGCTCAGGTCGAACCTCTCGTTCATCAGCTCCGACGACGGGCCCTGCGCCATCAGCCCACCGTCGTAGCGGTCGAGTTCGCGCGGGCTGTACTGCGGGCCGAGCGGCGCGCCGGGCAGGAACGCCGGAGGCATCGGCACCCGTGACATCGACTCGACGCCGCAGGCGATCACCAGGTCGTGGGAACCCGCCATCACCGCCTGGGCGGCGAAGCTGACCGCCTGCTGCCCTGAACCGCACTGGCGGTCGATCGTCACCGCGGGGACCGACTCGGGCAGCCCGGCGGCGAGCACCGCGTGGCGGCCGAGATTGCCCGACTGGACATCGTGCTGGATGACGCAGCCGGTGATGACGTCCTCGATCGCGGCGGGGTCGACGCCGGCGCGGGCCACAAGCTCCCGCAGCGTCTGCCCGAGCAGGTCCACCGGATGCCATGCGCTGAGGATCCCTCCGCGACGGCCGACCGGGGTCCGGACCGCGCCGACGATAACGGCCTCGCGAACACTCATGACAAAGCTCCTTGTGCTGAATTACGGGGTGCCGAATCGCGGATTCCGATCAGGGGAATGTCGAGGCGCTTCGCGACCTCCTCCCATTCGCGCGTCGGCTTGGAAAGAAACGTCTGCTCGAGCTCCTCCTGGGTGCCCTCGACACCGAGACCGGCGCGGGCGCGCTCCCAGAAGTGCGGCTCGAGCGCGGCCAGCGCGACGTGGCCGTCGGAGCTGGAGTAGATCCGGTAACCGGGATGCGCCCCGCCGAGCGGCGCGCCCGCTCCCATCAGACCGTGCCGAACTGCGGCGCCGGCGTCGGCGGCCGCCTGTTCGAGGACGACCCGCTCGCGGTGTCCCACGCCGGACTCCGCGGCCACGCGCAGGGCGAGCAGGGCCGCGGACACGGCGCGCTCGGCGCCGAGCAGGTCGGCCACCGGGACGGTCGGCATCGTCGGCGGCTGGAGAGTGCCGTGCAGGGCCTGGTACGTCAGGTCATGGCCGGGCTGCTCCGCCGCGATCCCGTCGTGCCCGACGATCTCGATATGCGACAGGTGCGGATTCGCCGCGGTCAACTCGTCCAGGCCGAGCTTGACCAGCGCCGAGGGGCGCATGGCGGTGAGCATCAGGTCGGCACGCGACAGCTCGCGCGCCGCCACCGCCCGATCAGCGGGGTCCTTGAGGTCGAGGGTCACGACCCGCTGGCCCACAGTGAGCTCGTCGTACCACGTCGGCGCCACGGCCCGCAGCGGGTCGCCGGCCGGCGGTTCGATCTTGGTGACGGTGGCGCCCAGCGCCCGTAGCCGCGCGGCGGCGAGCGGGCCCGGCAGATTGATCGCGAGCGACACCACCTGCACGCCCTGCAGCGAACTCGACTGCGACATCATCAACCCCTTTTTGACTATACTGATGTATAGCCATTAATGCGCATGTACTGTCTAATGTCAAGGGTGTATGCTTTTTTCCCTGATAGGAGGCAATTTCTGTGACCGACCCCCGCGCCAGTGACGAGGACCTCACCGCGAAGGCCCGCATTCGCAACGCCGCGCTCGACCTCTACGCCGAGCGCGGCGAGGATCGCGTCTCGATGCGCGCCGTCGCCGCCGCCGCCGGGGTCGCCGTGGGATTGGTGCAGCACCACTTCAAGACCAAGGACGGGCTACGCGTCGCCGTCGAGCAACTGGTCGTCGACTATTACGCTCTGGCGATCGCCTCTGTGCCGGACGAGGGCGCCCCAGCGCAGGTCGCCGCCGCTCGAGACGAGGCGGTGCGGCACATGCTCGCGACGCATCCGACGGTGGTGAACTACATCCGGCGCGCTGTGCTCGATCCGCAGGGAAAGAGCGAGTTACTCGAGCGGCTGACCGACCTGAGTCGCAGAGAGATCTCCAAACTCCGCTATTCGGGCAAGACCTCGACACGGCGATCCGAGTCCTCACAGGTCATCGGGCTGATGGTTCGTCAGCTGGGGCAGCTGCTCATGCAGCCGATGATCGATGACATGTGTGACTTCCTCGACCGGACGGGCGTGCCGCACAGCGACAAACTGACGCTCTCCGTGACCGTAATCTAGCGGTAGTTTGTTGGGTCAGGTCGGAGGTAGAGGTGCAGGCCGTGGCCTGTTTCGCGGCTCAGGAGAGACTTCCGCCGACATGCGTCGTCAGGTCCTGAGCGGTCATCCGCCACCCTTCGACTCGCGCTACTCGTCGTCGTCGGCGTCCGGGTCGCGCAGCGGTCGGTGAACTCCGCTGGGGTCGGGCAGGTGGAAGCTGTAGTGCCCGTCGATGCCGATGTGGGCGCGCACGAACGCCGACAATCGCTCGACATCGGTGTCGAGCACCGGGTATCCGCCGGCTCGCAGCGCGGCGAGGGCGCGGTTCTCGTAGACGGTGTTCCACACGACGACGCAATTGAGCACCAATCCCAGCGCCGAGAGCTGGTCTTCCATGCCCTCGTAGTAGGCGCGGGTCATCTCGCCCTTGCGGCCGTGATAGATCGTGCGCGCCAGGTCGTGACGACCCTCGACGAGATTGGACTGGGCCTTGCCCTCGCGCCGGTAAGGTTCGTCGTCGGCCAGGCGCAGGATGTGCAGGGTCTTGAAGATCCGCCCGAAATGGGCGATGGCCTGGCCCAACGCGGTCGGCTGCCCGTCGCGGGAGATCATCCTGGTGACCTCGTGCGCCGACACCTCACCGGAGTGGATCGACACCGCGATCCGGCACATGTCCTCCCAGTGCGCGGCGATCTTGGCGGTGTCGATCACCCCGCGCGCCGCCTTGTCCAGCGGCCCGTAGTCGGCTCGGGCGTCGATGCGCCACAACCGCTGATCGGGCAGGTTCGCCAGCTGCGGCCGGTACTGGCGGCCGATCAGATGCAGCAGTCCGAACACGATGTCGGAATACGACCCGGTGTCGGTGATGATGACCTCCGGAATCCGCCCGCCGTGCTGGGACACGATCACGTCGATGGTGTGCAGCGAATCGCGAGGTGTTCCGCGCAGCACCTTGCCTGCCAGCCCGGCGGACTGGTCGTTGAGCATGTTCAACCAGGTGATGCCCAGTTTCCGGCCGAAGTACTTCGGGTTCGGGCGGGCGTTATGGGTGCGCACGGGCACCACGAACCGCATCCCGTCCACCGAGGCGACCAGCCCGCCGCCCCACGCTTGGGCCAGGGGGATGTCGGCCTGGGCGTCGACCAGCACGGCGTTGGCCGCCTCGATGGTCTCGGCCCGCACGTAGCACTGGTCGACGTGCAGCAGCCGATCCCTGGTCAGGGCGTCGACACCAGGCGTTGTCACCGGTTTGAACCCGACGTTCATCGCATAGGAACAGAGCACGGCCGCCACCGACAAGCCGAGGTCGGCGACGCGGGCCTCGTTGCCCGAGGTGTGGGTGAACGCCTCGGTGAAACCGGGATGCCAGCTCATCACCTCCGTGACCAGTTCCGGCAGGTCCACACGCGGGATCATCGCCTCCACCCGGCGGCGCAGGTCGACCAGCGACGCGGGCTCGGCCTTGGCGTCCAGCGCGGCGACGTGCAGTTTGCCGTCGGCGTCGATGCTGGCTGGGGTGTCCTCGCCCAGCCGTGCGGCCAACTCCCGATAAGCGGTCTCCAACGCCGTCGCGTGATCGGTCAGCAGCTGCGTCGGCGCGGCGGGCAGGCCCAGCGCGTTCATGCCGGCGTCACGCGCAGCCTCCCAGGCTTCGCCTGCCAGCAGGTGCGCCCGCGGGTCGCGCCACCGCGACGAACGCACCGCGAAGATGCTGCGGTGCTTGAGGTGTCGGTGGAACTGTTCCAACACGCAGATCGTGTAGGAGTTCCGGTCGACGGTGCCCTCCGGTCGGCCCGGCGTGTAGATCAAGCGCTTCCACGCGCCGACGATCAAGTCGTGGTCGACCTTGCGGGCGTCCAGCAGGTTTGCCGGGATCTTGCCCGACGACCTGGATGTCAGCAGCTCGGCGAGGGTCTTCATTGCCGCCAGGACGGCGGCGCCGTCACTGGTCGCGCCGAACTCGATCGTGTCCATCAGCATCGACAGGAACGGGCGGACCGTGGCGAACTTGCCGGCCAACTCGATCAACCGCTGCCCATCCAGCTCCGCGTCGTCGGCGGGCACCAGCTCGTCGACCGCCTGGACCGCGTGCCGCAACTCGGCCCGGGTGACGGTCTTCTCGATCATGTCCAACACCACGCCCAGCCCGACGTCCTGGTTGACCTCGACCATCTCCAGCAGCACCTTCACCGCTGCCGCGAGCTTGCCTGCGTTGCGTGACACCCTCGGATAGCGACGCAGCTTCTCCTCGCGAGACTCCCGCTCGGCCTTGGACAGAAGCTTCGTCGTCATCAACATGTCGAAGGTCTCCAACACGTCGTCGACCGCCCGCGCGCTCAACACAACGACCGTCGCGGCCAGCACCGCCAAGCGCTGCTCACGCGTGGGCAGCCGCCGCAGCGCGGCGGCCTTGCTCGCCAACCCGTAGGTCGCCAACCCCGTCAACCGACGCGGCGGGATCGCCCTCACGTCGATGCTGTCCACCCCGACCGCTTGCAGGTCGACAACCCTGCGCAGCGCCGCGAGCATCCCCTTCGACGACGCCTTGAACACGCCCTTGCGCAGCCGCTCCAGCTCGCTGACCTTCTGCCCGCCCTCCGCAGGAACCTCCAGCAGCCGCAACAAGGCAGACGCGGACTCCGAGGTCAGCTGCTCGCCGAGCTGGCGCCACAACCGGGCGTCCGCCGCGTTGCGGCCGTCGCCGATCAGCCGCTCCAACGTGGTGATCCCCGGCAGCAGCGCCTGACGCTTCCGCAGCCATGTCACTGCGTCGCCGAAGATCGCCTTCGGTCCGTCGCCGGTCATCCACGCCTGGTCGACGATCCACGACGTGAGCTCCGACTCCATCTCGCCGAACGGCTTGAGTCCGTACACCTGCTGGATTTCCCAGGCGTGTTCGAGCTTGGTCTTCTCCCGATCGGTGTACCGCTTCACCATCGACGGATCGGAGATCTCCAACTGCTCGGCCAGATACTCGATCAACGCGGGCGGGACATCCAGCGGATCAGCCAGGAACATTCCCAGGTGACGCACCGTCACCACCTGCACCGCGAACCCCAGACGGTTGTAGTCGCGCCGCCGCGCAGCGATCAGCCGCCGGTCCTCGTCATCCAAGTAGCAGTAACGCTCCAGCTCCTGCCGAGACAACGCACCGAACCGGCCATAGCCGCCCTCATCAGTCACGACGACATGAAATCACCTACAGCGCAAGGTCGCTCGGCGATTGCCCCTTAGCGCCGGATTTCGTCAATCTGCTCCCCGACCCCC
>NZ_JBMDIX010000065.1:0-15770 GCF_057808915.1 Rhodococcus sp. FG69
TCGCTCGGCGATTGCCCCTTAGCGCCGGATTTCGTCAATCTGCTCCCCGACCCCCTAGTCACACTGGCGGGATCGAGTCACCACCGAGGGGTGACGGTGCACCAGAGCGTCGGTAGTCAAGGTCAGCACGCGGGTCCCCGACTCGTTGACAAGCTCGGAGGACAGGGTGACGAGGCCTCGGGCGCGTTCCAGCACAACCTTGTCGATCGCGATCGACCCCGTCAGCGTGTCCAGTGGCCGTACTGGCTGCCAGAAATTCACTTGGCGGATACTTTTTCCAGCGATCACGCTCCATCGCCCGATGAGACCGTCGACGGCGAGCTGTTGGTAGATCGCGAGTGTATGAATTCCGCTCGCGATCAAGCCTCCGAATCGACCGTGGTAAGCGAACTGTGTGTCGGTATGAAAGCGCTGAGGATCCCATCTCGAAGCGAAGTCGACCAGTTCCTTCTCACTCACGGTGTGATGAGCGAGTTCGAATCGAGCGCCCACTTCTAAGTCGTCCGCGTAGGTAAGGTCCACCGGTTTGTTCGCTGTCATCAGCGCGGCGGCATGCGGACAGCACCGTCGAGACGGATGGTTTCGCCGTTGAGCATCGAGTTGACGATGATCGCCTCCACTAACTGTGCGTACTCACTGGGGTAACCGATGCGATGCGGGTGCAGTGTCAGAGCGGTGAGAGACGCGAGGGCCTGTTTTGGAAGCGAGGCGAGCAACGGGGTCTCGAAGAGACCGGGAGCAATCGTATTGACGCGGATGAGCGACGTTGCCAAATCCCGTGCTATTGGTAGCGTCGCTGCCATGACCCCTCCTTTGGAGGCCGAATAGGCCGCCTGGCCGATCTGCCCGTCGAACGCAGCCCCGGACGACGTGTTCACGATGACGCCACGTTCACCGTCGATCGGTTCGTTGGTCGTCATCGCAAACGCGGCCAGACGCAGCACGTTGAATGTACCGAGCAGATTTACACGGATGACCTTGTCGAACTCTGCCAGCGGGAACGGCCCCTTACTACCAACTGTTTTGACGCTGCTGCCTATGCCGGCGCAGTTGACGACGATGCGCAGGGTGTTGTTCGAATTCGCGATACTGACGGCATTCGTCACCGCCGCCTCGTCGGTCACGTCGGCCGGCACGAACTCGACAGCGCCTCCGAGTTCTGCCAGCCCTGCGGTGTCCGCAGAGGCGAGGTCAACTGCGACCACCGCGGCTCCGGCCTTTGCCAGAGCGGCGACCGTCGCAAGTCCTAGGCCGGACGCGCCTCCGGTCACAAGAGCACTGCTTCCTGAAATTTGCATGGTTGTCCTAAAGCTTCGAAGTGTCTGTGTGGGTTCGTATCTACAAGCTTCGGGCGATGAGGACTTTCATGATCTCGTTGGTCCCTCCGTAGATTTTCTGCACTCGCGCGGCCGCGTACATTTGAGCGATCGGATACTCCATCATGTATCCGTATCCGCCGAAGATTTGTAGGCATCGGTCGACAATGTCGACCAGCTTGTCCGATCCCCACATCTTTGCGATCGAAGCTGTTGCCGCGTCGAGGTCTCCAGACTGGTATTGCTGGATGCAGTGATCGATGAGGGTCTTGCCTGCCAGGACCTCCGCTTTGCATTCGGCTAGCACGAATTTTGTGTTCTGGAACTCGATGATGGGCTGGCCGAAAGCTTTGCGTTCCTTCGCATATTTGATGGTTTCGAGTACCGCTGCCTCCGCCACGGCCACACAGTCGATGCCGATTGTGAGCCTCTCACGTGGCAGCTGTTCCATGAGCTGGGCAAAACCCTTGCCTTCGACACCTCCGAGAAGGTTTGCCGCTGGAACTCTCATGTCGGTGAACGAGAGTTCGCGGGTGTCTTGGCCGTGTTGTCCAATTTTGTCGAGCGCACGTCCACGTTCAAATCCGTCGAGTCCATTGGTCTCTGCTGCGATCAACGAAAGGTTGTCTCCGGTACGGGCTACGATCACGAGTAGATCGCAGTGAGATCCGTTGGAGATGAATGTTTTGGAGCCATTAATCACGTAATCATCGCCGTCGCGCACGGCAGTCGTCCGAATGGACTGTAGGTCCGACCCGGTTCCCGGCTCGGACATTGCTACTGCGATGACCATGTCGCCACTGACAAGCTTCGGGATCCACTGTTTTTTCTGTTCATCGCTGGCATACGAGGAGATGTACTGCGATCCCAGGACAGAATGCACCACGAATCCGAATGCCGTGTCGTGAGCGTACGCACGCTCTTGCGCGACGACCACTTCGTGCCCGTAATCGGCTCCGCCACCGCCGTATTCGTCCGGCAAATTCAATCCGAGGAGTCCCGCTGATCCGGTCTTGTTCCAGAACTCACGGTCGACTTGCTGCTGTTTGGCCCATTTGGCTTGATTTGGGGTCGCTTCTTTTCTGAAAAATTGTGCGGCGTGTTTGCGGAGAAGGCGATGATCATCGGACTCCCAAGCAGGAGAATAAGTGGGAAACAGATCAGACATGAGAGCCTACTTTCCGGTAAATTGAGGGCTTCGTTTCTCGAGAAACGCAGCTTGTCCCTCGTGGCTGTCGTCGGAGTGGACAGCAACGAAGAAATTCCGTTTTTCGTGTTCCAATCCGTGTGTCAGTGATGTCTCGAAGGACGCCAAAGCTGCATCTTTGACCAGCGCCACTGCCAGCGGGGAGTTGCGGGCGATGCGCTGGCCGAGCTCGGTTGCGTACGAAAGAGCTGCGCCGTCGTCGACGACTTCAGCGATCAGTCCTGCATTGCAGGCGTTCTCGGCAGTCAGCGCATCCCCGGAGAGCAGCATTGCCATCGCTTTGGACTTGCCCACCGATCTGATCAATCGTTGGGTTCCGCCGGCGCCGGGTATCGCCCCCAGTTTGACTTCGGGGACTGCGAAACGTGCACCCCTGCCTGCGATGACGACATCGCAGGCCAACGCAAGTTCGCAGCCGCCGCCGAACGCGTACTTCTCTACTGCGGCGATGACGGGCTTGTGGAACCCACGGAGGATCGACCAGAACGCGTCGTTGTGGATGAGAGGCTTGGCGCGGATTTCGTCGAACGCTGTGATGTCTGCGCCGGCGCAGAAGACACCGCCGACTCCGTAGATGACGACCGCCAGCACATTCGGGTCATCTCGCAGCGACTCGAGCTCTGCGGCCATCGCGTCGAGCAGGTCGCCATTGAGAGCATTTCGCGAGTCGGGACGATTGATTCCGATTGATGCCACCGCCCCGTTGCGATCGGTCAGCAGAATCTGCTCGGTCACTGCGCTGCTCCACGGTACTGATCGGCGTGCGTCGCACGCAGCGCCTTCTTGTCGAGCTTGCCGACACCGGTGCGGGGGAGGTGGTCGACAAATAGAACAACGTCCGGCATCTGCCACTTGGCAAAGGTTTTATCGAGAACTCCGGTGATGTCCTCGCGGGTCAGATTCGCGCCCTCGACCGGGACCACGAGCGCCAACGGTCGTTCCTGCCACTTCGGATGTTCGACCCCGATGACTGCGGCGTCTTGGACGAGGGGATGACCGGCGATCGCGTTCTCCATGTCGATCGAAGAGATCCACTCACCACCGCTTTTGACGACATCCTTCAAGCGGTCGGTGAGTTTGAGGTAGCCATTGGGGTAGATCTTGCCAACGTCGCCGCTACGCCAGTACCCATCTAGGAAGCGATCGGCATCGTCGTCGAGCTTGTGGTAGCGCTCGACAACCCAAGGCCCGCGCATCAGGAGCTCACCGACGCTTTCGCCGTCATGAGGAAGATCGCGACCCTCGGCATCGACGACCCGGATGTCGATGCCCGAAGTCGGAAGACCTTGGAATCGTTTGAGGTCCCACCGCTCCGAGTCCGATACCTTGTTCTCCAAGGACGGCTTGATTCCGAAGTTGACACTGATCAGAGGTGTAGTTTCGGTAGCACCGTAAGCCTGGACAAAGTCTGCACCGGTCAGCTCGTAGAAGTCGCGCATGAGGGTCAGCGCTGGTTCGGTTGCACCGGACAGCAGACGGACTTTGGAGAAGTCGGGTTTGACCTCGAGGGTCTTGATGTAGTCGAGCATCGGCTGGAAGATCGCCGGGGCACCGTTGGCTACGGTCACGTTTTCGGCAATCATCGTGTCGACCAGCATTGCTGTGTTCTCGGCCATGTAGCGGCCGGGAAGAATAACCTTAGCTGCTACCCACATTGTGGTGTGCGGAAGTCCCCATGATTGACCGTGGAACATCGGCGTGATCAACATGGCAGTGTCGGCACGGTTCATCGAGATACCTGCGGCCATTGCCATGGCATGTAAGTAGCTTCCGCGGTGCGAGAAGTAGACCCCTTTGGGACGTCCGGTGGTGCCAGTGGTGTAACAGGCGCTGTAAGTTGATGTTTCGTCGATCACGGGCCAGGAGTGTTCGGTGTCGGCATCACGCATGAGATCCTCGAAATAGAGCACGTTCTCGAGCGTGGTGCTGATTTCCGCGGAAGGACGATCGGACATCACGATCCAGCCCTTGACATTCGGGACATGAGGAGCCACAGCCTCAGCGATCGTAAGCAACGTTTCGTCGACCAGGATCCATTGCGCCTCCGCATGACCTGTGACGTAACTGAGATCCTCTGTCGAAAGACGCAAGTTCATTTGCAGCATGACCGCGGCGATGCCTGGAATTGCCCAGCCGAGCTCGTAGTGCCGCTTACTGTTCCAATCGAGTAGACCGACAGTATCGCCGGGACCGACTCCCAAATCGGTGAGGACGTTTGCTGCTTGTTGGACCCGCTTGTACGCATCCGCGTAGGTGTACCGACCCCACTCTCCATCTGTCTGGCGGTACACGATCTCCTGTTCTGGATATGTGCGTACTGCATGCCGAATCAAGTTGGTGGTGTTGAGTTGATAGTGGTCACCGTGAGTCGACGGCAGACCTTTGACGATGCTTGTAGCCATACTTGCTCCCCTAGACGTCCATGATTGGTGCGCTCAAAATTGCGAATGTGCTGCCCAGACTTCAGGTCTGATTGCCGACTGAAAGAACGGCAGTTGTTCCGACGAGGCCAGCGCTCGACCCGAAAGCTTTTCACCTTCGGGGACAACGAAATCGGCGCCGTCGGCCTCGCGGATGCGTTGAAACCCAGGCAGAAGTCGGTCGGCAGGTTTTCTTGTGGGAGGGTCACTCAAGCGACCTCCACGGTTGGATCTCGAATGCCAACGAGTGGAATATCGATCTGGACCGCCAAAGCTTGCCAGTGCGCAGTGCTCTCGGTAGCGAAGACGCGCTCGAGTTGTTCACGCGAGTCGGCTACTACTAGTGCATCGAGCGTTCGTCGGCGGAAGTGCGGCTCGAGGGCCCCCAGAGCAACGTAACCGTCTGCGGTTGCGTAAATACCATAGGTAGGAATGGCACCGCCGAGCGGAGCGCCTTCGCCGACGAGGTGATGCCGTACAGCAGCGCCGGCGTCGGCCGCAGCGTGATCCAGCACCACCCGGTGGTGTTGCCCGATGCCAGTATCGTCCTTGGCTCGTAGTGCGAGCAGCGCAGCCGACACCGCACGTTCAGCGCCGAGGAGGTCTGCCACCGGTACGGTCGGCATCAACGGGGGTTGAAGAGTGCCGTGTGCGGCCTGATAAGTCAGATCGTGTCCCGGAACATCTTCCAACTCTTCGTCGTGCCCAACGATTTCGACGTGAGACAAGTTTGAATGCTTTTCGTGGGCCGATCTCAAATGCAGCCTTCGCAGGGCAGACGGACGCATCGAAGTGATAAGCAAGTCGGCCTCGGTCAGTCGAACAGCGAGGACCGCTCGATCTGATTCCCTTCTCAAGTCGAGCGTTACGATCTCCTGCTGGCCGGTCAGCTCGGCATACCAACGCGGCGCGAGAGAGGCCAAAGGGTCGCCGTTCGGGGGTTCGATCTTGATGACAGTGGCGCCTAGTTTCGCCAATCGTGCTGCTGCGATTGGCCCCGGGAGGTTCACCGCGAGCGTTACGACGCGTATGCCATCGAGGAACTTCAAGCCGGGACCTCTTTCATGGATGTGTTCGTCGGTAGACGCCGATACAGAACCGGCGTGGCGTGTTCGCGTCCGATGGCGGCGAGTGCCTGCGCGGATCTCATAAGTTGCCTTACTGAGCAATTAACATTGAACCAGAGTCTAGCGCCTGAGCCCAAGGGTTACAAGGTTTTGGAAAAGAAGTCGGCCGTCCGCGGGTCTGAACCCAAAGTCTGGGATGGGCGCTGAACCGACCGTATTGTCGTTTTTGTACACCTGGCCGCCCCACCCGCAACTCCCGCCTGAGGGCGACCGTGAAAGACAGCCCTGACTCGGACCGCACGTACCTGAGCGCGCGCTTAGCCGCTTGCTGCGGCGGGCGCTGCGGCCGTCGTGCGCGTAGAAATCTTTGCTCGGAGGAGGATCAGGCGGCAGGTAACGCTTTCCGATCGGCGCTTTCGGCCGACCGGTTCACGTCGTGCATCGAGCTCGGAGACGAAGCGTGCGGTGAGTCCTGTGCCGAGGTGCGCTCACTGACTTCCCCGCATAGGCCGCTACCCAATCGCAGCACCGCACCGTGAGATTGGGTAGGTGGGGACGGATCAGCCGCAGATCCATAATGACCGCGTGGTCAGCGACGCAGTCGGTGTCACTGCCGCATAATCGTTTTCAGCTCGTCGAGGCGCGGGGCACTCTCGATCGCCACCGGGACGGTTCATCGACGTCGGCGAGTACATGATCGAGCCCGAACAGAGCCGCTCGATTCGCATAGTAAGCATCACCCCGATGGGAGTCGTATAGGGCCCGCCTGCCGAGCGAATACGGGCTGCTAGCAATCCCAACCTGTTGGAAGCACTTGCGAAGACGGACCGATCACCATGCGTCACCGGACCATTCCGCCAGCGATGATTTCGAGCATTGCGCGAACCGCGTCTACGGGCAGGGCCGATTTCGACGAACGTCTACCGGTGCTTGGCCTTCAGCGCGCGTTGCTGCTCGGCAGGTCCACACCCTAGTTGCAGCATCGTCGTACTGCGTCGACGGGATCCGCGAATTTGCCGTTCAATTGCGAACTCACCGACCCGCCGATTCTATGTCAGGTAGATCCGTCAGGATCTCTTGACGCTCCTGTGGGCGTCGGTGGCACGCTTTCTCAGGGAGTGGCCTCGTCGCCGAGCAGATCGAGGGTGCGCTGCAGCAGTGCTTCGATGCGGTCCTCGACGTCGTCGACCATGTCCGGGACATCGGCCAGGGCGGTGTGGGCTCGGCGCCGCGCATCGACACCCGCGCGGTAGTAGCCGGAATCGAGTTCAGCTGGTGTGGGCTCGAGGCGAACTATGTCGACCTGTTCGGCATCCGCGCGTGGTCTGGCGATGCGGCGCCGCGGGGTGTGCAGCGGTGAGAGCCCGGTGCGGTGCGCGGCGATCACCGATCCGATCTCGGCAGCGGTCATCGGGGCGGCGGGCAACGGTAGATGTCCCCACCGGTCGATCGGCACCGCCACCGGACCGCCGCGGTGCGCCGTCGCGGTCATGTCCGGAAACGTGTTGCGCTGCAGATGCTCTGCGAGCAACGCCGTCGAGGGATACCGGTCGGAGAACTGAAGGACCGTGTTCCAGCGTTCCCACACATCGACCGGCTCAAAGCAGGTGACCTCGTGGGGGTCGATGCGGATGCGGTGGTGTCCGCCGATCCAGATGCTGTCACCGTCGACGCTGATGTCGCCGCGGTCGAGTTGTGCAATAGCGTTGTAGGACAGGCCTGCTCCGGCCAGAAGGAGAAGAACGGCGTCGCGGCGCCCGAAGAGGGCTGCCGTCGACCCTTCTGTCGGCAATGCGGCAGCAATGGCCTGGTGGTGCGCGGCACGTCGGATGGTTCGGTCGGCGCGTGCAGAGTCCAACGCAAGCCGCACCGAGGTCACCCGTCCCGGGGCGGGGTGGCCGGCGTCGAGGTGAGCGCGGTTGATCGCGGAGACCCGGCGTAGCTGCCCGGTGTCGCCGGCGGGGTTCTCGTCGAGGAACTGGGCCAATGTGATCGGTGAGGCGGGTAAGGGCGAGGTGTCTGCGGCGGCGCACCAGTCTGCGAACAGTGACCACTGATAGCGGTAACCACTCACCACGTCCCCCTGCGCTGCTGCCACCTGAGCGACGGTACCGGCCTGACCGACGGATCTGTGTTCGACGGCGCAGGCGTTCCACCAGGATCGCCTTGCCCCCGCTGGGACGTTGCGTGTCCTCCATGGGTGAACCTTGTCCCGGGCGAGGTCACCAGGCAAAGTCGCCGTGATCGACGAGAGCCACAGGACCGATGCGGTCCTGTGGCTCTCGGCTGACGGTATGAAGCTGGAGACTATTCGCCCAGTTTGGCGATCGACTGCGCCCACAGGAAGTACTTGTTGCGTCCGAGGTCTCCGATGGTCGTGATGTTGAACGCGGCTTTGAGGTGCTCGGCATCACCGGGACTGACACCCTGCAGTGCTTCGACGGGTGCGTCGACGAGTTCGGTGAGCGGCTTGTCTTCGTATGCCTTGTCGAGCTTGTCAGCGATTCCAGCCATGGATATGCCTCCTTGCGTCTCGGGTACACGCGCTCGGTTTTCGGGCGCCGCCATCCGAGGGTACGGAACCACACCTGAGAACAGGGTGTGTTCACGTGCCCGTCACGATCGACCGGTTCACTGAGCCGGTGACTTCACCTGCAGCCGGCTACGACGCCACGTTCCTCTCCACGATCGAACTCGAAGCGCCCGCGCGCACCGGGCTGGTAGTGCTGCCGTACACGCATCCACGGCGGTGAATATCGACGGATCCGGACTTCGCGACGTCGAGCGCGGCGACGACTGGCAACTCGGTCCGCGGCTCCCCGCCGCGCAGCAGGGCCGGCCCCGAGTTGTACTCCAGCAACGACCTCGACCGCGGGCATCTGGTGCGCCGCCGCGACCCCGTCTGGGGCACCGCGACGGTCGCCGAGCAGGCCAACGCCGACACCTTCCACTACACCGTGTGTGCGCCGCAGACCGCGACCCTGAACCAGTCGAAAACCTTGTGGCCGGGCCTGGAGGACTGCGTCCTCGAACACGCCCGCCAATGCGGGCAACGACTGTCGGTGTTCTCCGGCTGCATCTTCGCATCCGCCGATCCGGTGTACCGGGGTGTGGCGATCCCCCGCCGGTTCTTCAAAATCGCAGCCTGGGAACAGGACTCCAAGCTCGCCGCGACGGGCTACGTCCTCGATCAGACACCGTCGCTGGGCCCGATTCTCGAACGACCGGCCCGCACCGACACCGCTACTCCCCCGCTCAGCCCCTATCGAACCTTCCAAGTACCGATCGGAGACATCGCAGGCGCCACCGATCTGTCGATGGACCAACTCGTCGCCGCGGATCGGTATGCGCTTGCGCGCGCTGCACGGCTCGAAGCCCAGCGGTGGACCGAACTGGCGTCCTACGCTGACATCGTCGTGTAGCACCAGAATGCACTTCCGGTTGACCTACTTGACTTGACCTGATTGACCGCCGTATCGTGGTTGGCATGAGTACACCACTGCAGGACCTCGTCGCCGCTGAACTCGCCGCCAGCGGACTCGACGGAACCGAGCTGAACCCGAGCGATGTCGCGTACGTGGAGAACGGGATCCGTAGCGTGCTCTCCGGGCTGAAGGCGCGCCGCGCGTGGGAGAACCATATCGGCGCGATCCTTACCCACAAGCAGGTCTTAGACGTGACCGGCTGGACGAAACAAGCACTGAGTCAAGCGGTCCGGGATCATCGAGTGCTGCGACTGGTCGCCGCAGACGGGTCGGTGGGGTACTCGGTGGCAGGGTTCGACGACGACACGCCTGCACGGCCGATCCTCGGAATCAAAGACGTTCTGCGGGTGTGGGCACGTGCCGATGCGGGCGGGTGGATGGCTGCGTCGTGGCTGATGACCGAGCAACCCGAACTCGGCGGGCGCACGCCCCGGCAGGCATTGCTGGACGGTGACGGGCCCTCGGTCGCCGATCTTGCTCGCACAGCGACCGAGCAGCTCGCCGCGTGAGCGCTCCGCGTACCGCACTGCACCTACTGGCCCCTCCTCCACCGGATCACCTCCGTGATCGATTCCCGGCCTGCACGGTTCAGGCCGGCACGGTTCAGGCCGGCACGGAGGTGTTTCGCTGCCACAGCGCTACCCGCGGACCGTTGTGGTTCGCGAACAGCGGCCACGGACGGTTCGACCTCGCAGATACTTACGGCACCTGTTATACCGCCGAGTCCGAACAGATCACCCTCCTCGAAACGTGGGGCGGGATGCGGGTCGTCCCGAGCACCGAACTCGCCGCACGCGCAGTAACACGACTGGAGATAGCCGACGCGCGGCCGCTCGCGGATCTGACGACGAACACTGCCGCGCAATTCGGCGTCACCGCAGAGATATTCACCACCGGGAACTATCAGCTGACACAGCTGTGGGCATCCGCCCTTCACGGTGCAGGGTTTGCCGGGATTCGGTACTGGGTGCGGCACGACCTCGCACACACCTATGCCTGCTTCGCTCTCTTCGGTACCGCCGGGTCAGGATCCGGTGTCACGGCGCGATAGTGCCCAACCGCTGCACGGCTCCCGGTCCTGCGTTGTAGCCGGCGAGTGTCAGCTCGACGGGATTGGCTGTGCTCGAACCGGATTCGATACCGGGCCGCAGGGCGCGGGCCGTGCAGCGGCCCTGCGCCGTCATGGCGTCGCCGAGGTTTGGCCGGGTCTGTCACTCCGCGATGGAGCGGCGGTACAGCGAGGGGACTGTCAGTTCCCAGCGGTGGCGGGTATCTTGGCAAGGTGCGTGCCACGTGCACACCGAAGCAGCGGCCGCGGGGAAGCGTTGACCGACCCCGAAAGCAGGCCTGATCAAATAATGGACGCACTTCACCAGGTCGCGGCGCTACCGCGATGACGACAACCGGCAGAATTCTTCCGGGAAAGCGAGAGTTCGAGTTCGCTACCGCTGCTGTACGAACGACTGGCTACTTGCCCTTCCTCAAGTATGGAATTTGTGCGTTGTGCCTGTCGATGGCGGCACTGGGGCTGATCGTCCAGTTTCACCCGATGGGTCCCCACGGACTGACCGCCAGGGTTATTCACGGCGCCGTACTCTCCACCGCGGTAGTCGTCGGTGTGTGGTGGCTGGTCCGACCGTGGCCGCGCTATCGCGGAGCTATCGCGTTCGTGGTGTGGGCCGATGTCTGCATCATCGTCTGCGCCGCACTGACATCGACACCTCAAGCACGATTGTGCGCCACCATCCACCTGGGTTTGATCGGTGTGTTCGCTGCCTTTCTGCTCGGCTGGCGCATCCTCGGCATGCACTGCGTCCTGGCTTCGTCGGCGATCGTCGGGTTCACAGCGTGGGCGGTGGTGAGCGACCAGGCGAGCCTGTTCGATCTGTTCATCTATATCGCGCCGGCCGTGTCGTCGGTGGTGGTGTTGCCGATCGTGATCCAGGCCGTCATCGAGGCCGGACGGCACTCGATCGGGCGAGTGACGGTCCAAGCTACGCGCGATCCATTGACTGGGCTGCTGAACCGGCGCGGTATGGACGCCGCCGTTCGAGCCGCTGCATCAACGGCCTCAGGTGACGAGGTGGTGGTGGCGGCGGTTGCGGTGATCGATGTGGACCGATTCAAATCACTCAACGACGAACACGGCCACGACGTCGGTGATGCTGCCCTGCAGGACATTGCACGGCGACTTGTCGCCATGATCAGACCCGTCGACATCGCCGCGCGCATCGGCGGGGATGAATTCTTGGTCATCGCGTACTTCGAGCACAGAAGCGGGGTCGATAGCTTCGTCGATCGATGTACCGCGAACTTGCTCCACCGCAAAGGAAATGAGAATGTGAGCACCAGCGTCGGTATCGCCTGTCAGCCCACCGTGGACGGTCACGTCGACGTCGACGAGCTTGTGCGCCGCGCTGACTCAGCGATGTATCGGGCCAAACGGCGGGGCGGAAACGCTGTGGTCGTCAGCGCGCCCGATTAGCACTTCGATCGTGCCGGGCTACTTTTGGGCCACGGGTCGACGCGGCATCAGAAGGACGGAATTGACCATCCGTTCGCCTTTGCAGTTGTGTGGGTTTCATGGTCTTACCGTTTTCTTCAGCCGGTTCGGGTGTGCGGTGTCGTAGGTTCGGGTCGGCTTCGGGGCATCGGGTATGGCTTCTGGTTCGGTCGTTGTGCACTGCAGGAACAATCGCGCCCGGATACGGCGATTGCGATCAAGTAGCGACCACGGGGGTGGGACCGCTGCCATCAATCTTCGGTCGTTCTCGAAGGTGGCCCGGCGGCCGCCGACGAACGCCTCTGCCCACAGGTCTTGTTTGACGATTCAGCCGCCCGGGCGTCCGTTGGGTGCGAAGACCTCCGGCAGCGATGGCAGGCATGTGATGACCAGACAGCCTTCCGACCCTTCCAGTGGCGGGCGGAGCGGGGTTGAGCCGCAGGAGAACGCGTTGCAGCCCTCGGGTGCGAACGGTCCGAACCCGACGGCCCCGGCGATGAAGTTGGGGTCGAAGAAAGCCGGCGGGTCGAGTGTGAGGTTGAACGTCGGGGTGTAGGGGCCTGGATCGGGCAGGGGCGGGTTGGTGAATCCCGCGCCGAGGATCCGAAAGAAGCTGCGGTAGAGCTCGCTGTCCGGATTGGCGCTCAACAGTGTCGATGGGTCGGGCGAGACGTCGCCGAGTAGGCCGGTCCAGGTCACCATCATTCCGAGGCTGGGGATGATGAAGTTGTTCTGTTGCCCCAGTCCCACCATGGCGTACGCGTCGGCAGGCAACCCCTGTAACGGTGCAGTGGGAAGGGTTTGCCGCGATGGAACCGATGGGCCGGTGCAGGGGCCCTGGTTGAGCCACGTCAGGAACCCGTAGCAGGGGTTCGTCTGCGACGGTGTGCGGAATTGCTCGACGTAGGAGGAGCTGATGATTCGGCTGTCGCGCCAGACTCCATCGTTGACCATGAGCAGTCCCAGACGGGAGAAGTCCTTCGGTGCCATGAACAAGAACGCGTAGCCGTAGGTGTTTCCGCTTCGATCGCGTCCCCAGTGATAATCGGCGCTGTCGATACCCAACGGACCGAAGAGATTGTCCTGCGCATACTGCTGCAGATCTTGCGAGACCGCGTTCTCGATGACGTAGGCGAGTAGGTCGGGGCCGTGCTGGGAATACTCGAAGAAGGTGCTGGGAGCATGCTCTATCGGCAGCGCAAGTTCTTGTTCGATGATGTTGGTGTCGATATCCAAGCCCGATGTGACCGCCTCGGCTACGGCAGATTGTCTGACCCCCGAGTTCTGATTCAACAGTTGACGGGCGGTGACCGACCGGTGTGCAGCATCGCCGAGGCCTGCGGGCACGTATCGGTCGATCGGCGCGTCGATGTCCAGCAGGCCCTGGGTGACCGCAACCCCGGCGACCATCGCGACCACGCTCTTGGTCGAGCTCCACAGATTCCACGGCAGCGCATCGGTCCTGTCGTTGAGCGGGCCGCGCCCGATCAGACAGTTGTTCCGATAGATCTGGATGTTGCTCCGCAACCGTGAGGTGGCGAACGCGATCGCCTGGTCCACGCCCGCCTGGGTGACCCCGAGCTGTTCGGGTGTCTGCTGAGTCGGAGCCGATCCCGCCGCCGGAACTTCGCAGTGGGCCAGCGCCCCGGTGTCGGGTGCACCCGACGCGATCCCCGGTGCGACCACACCGAGGGTTGCAGCGACCACGGCCACCGACCCCGCAGCGACCGCAGACCGACACACTCTCAACGCGCGACTCTTCATCACAGACCCCCCATTTCTCTGGGCTCGAGAACACCCATCCCGAACCATTCGCGTGTGAGCCTAGACACACCTTTACACCGATGTAAAGATGGCCATGTGGACAACGACATCGACCACCAGGCGCCCCGTCGCAAAAGTAGTGGCGCACGGGTACCGCGCGAGCGGCTCGTGCACGCCGCGACCGCACTGTTCGCCGAGCGCGGCTACGACGCAGTCACGATCGCCGACATAGCCGCTGCGGCGGGGACAACCCGCCCGACGGTGTACAAGCATCTCGGCGACAAGTACGCCGCCTACGCCGACTGCGTCCGCCTCGCGGCGCAGGAAGCCGCCACGTTCCTGTACCACCGCTACGAGCAGGCCAGCGCGCTCACACCACGTGAGGAGATCGCTGCGGACATGCAGGCGTTCTTCGATTTCGCCGAACTGCACCCGGCATGTTTCTCGCTCCTCATGGATACCAGCCACGGCCCCGCAACACCTCACCGCGACGCTGTGATCGAGGCGATCACCAACCGCCTGACCACGCAGATCGCCAAACGCATCCCGGCGTCCGCGAAGGGGTCGGCGCCGCGCCATCTCGCTGCGATGACGGTCGGTGTCGCGATCCTTGCCGCCCGCGAGGCCCGCAAAGATCACCCCGCCGACCGGGAAAGTGCGGCGAACCTGGCCGCACTCTTCGTGATGGGTGGGCTACGTGAACTAGAACTCGACCACACCCGGACGCCCCCTCCGACCGACGTCGAACGATCCCGCCCCCTACCCCCGGAAGAAGAGCAGCAGTGACATCAGAAATCCACGGACGATGCGACACCGCCTTCGACAAGTTGGCCGACGATCTGACCCGCAACATCGACTCCGGTGACGAACTGGGGGCGTCTGTGGTGGTCGACATCGACGGCGACACCGTGGTCGACATCTGGGGCGGCTACACCGACGGCCAACGATCGCAGCCATGGACAACCGACACCATCACCAACGTCTGGTCGTCGACGAAAACCGTCACCAGCCTCGCGGTTCTCGTTCTCGTCGACCGAGGCCTCATCGACGTAGACGCGCCCGTCGCCGACTACTGGCCCGAATTCGCGGCGAACGGAAAGGAGAACGTGCGCATCCGGCACCTGCTCTCCCACACCTCGGGCGTCTCCGGGTGGCAGCCGCCGTTCGCCATCGAGCAGCTCTACGACTGGCCGCGAGCAAGTTCACACCTCGCCGGGCAGACGACGTGGTGGGAGCCGGGAACCGCGTCGGGCTATCACGCCATAAATTTCGGGCAGCTGCTCGGCGAGGTCGTCCTGCGCGTGACGGGTCGCACTCTCCCCCAGTTCGTAGCCGACGACATCGCCGGTCCCCTCGAAGCCGACTTCCAGATCGGTGCCCGTGAGGCCGACTGGCACCGGATCAGCGACGTCGTTCCCCCACCACCACTGCCCTTCAATCTCTCGGAACTGCCCGAGGACAACCTCACTCGCATGACACTGGACAGCCCACCACTCGACGCAGCCAACGCCAATACCGCCGCGTGGCGGCGTGCCGACCTGGGGGCTGTGAACGGTCACGGCAACGCGCGCTCGCTCGCACGCATGATGTCAGTCATCGCACGGGGCGGAACCGTCGACAATCACGCACTCCTGTCCCCCGCCACGATCGACTTGATCTTCGAACAGCAAAGCGATGGAACAGATCTCGTGCTCCTGACCCCCATCCGGTTCGGTACCGGGTTCGCGCTCGCGGACCCCAGCTATCTCACGTACCCCTTCCCGGGGCGCGTCTGCTTCTGGGGAGGCTGGGGCGGCTCCATCGTCGTGATGGACCTCGAACACAAGACCACGATCGCCTACACGATGAACAAGATGGGTGCCGGAATTCTCGGCTCGGAACGCACCGAGACGTACCTCCAGACCATCTCTGAATCGCTCGAGAAAGTCTTCGACTAGCGCCTTTTCGCCTCAGTGACGGCGCTCATCGGAAGTGCTCAGCTTCGCTCAGCGAAAGTGCTCACCCGGTA
>NZ_JBMDIX010000066.1:0-15344 GCF_057808915.1 Rhodococcus sp. FG69
TACCGGGTGAGCACTTTCGCTGAGCGAAGCTGAGCACTTCCGATGAGCGCCGTCATAAAGCCGACAAGACTTACGTCGACGCCCAGGACGCCGCGGTCGCGAGTTCTGCACAGGCCGCTCTAGTTGTCCACACGTCCCGAACAGATAACCCGCACTCAACCACCAAGGGTCAGATCGGCCTCGGCAATGTGGATAACTTGTCTGCCGCCCAGCTCCGAGATCGTGCGACCCACACTGGGAGCCAAGCGATCAGCACTGTCACTGGTTTGCAGACTGTTCTCGACTCCAAGGCGACACCAGCTCAGGTGTCAGAGGCAGTCGCGGGCGTGGTCGGTAGTGCACCCGAAACCCTCGACACGCTGAGAGAACTCGCGGAGGCTTTAGGGGACGACCCTAACTTCGCTACAACCGTCTCAACGCAGATCGGTACGAAGGTCGACAAGGTGGCCGGCAAGGGCTTATCCACCAACGACTACACGGACACGGAGAAGACGAAGCTCGCGGGCATAGCCGCTGGAGCCACGCAGAACGCTTCTGACGCGTCCTTGCGGGATAGAACGACACATACTGGCTCGCAGGCGATCTCGACTGTCACGGGGCTTCAAACGGCCCTGGACTCAAAAGCATCGGCATCATCCGTCCCTGCACAGTTCAATCCGATCGCAGGCGAGAACGTTTCGCTGAGTGGCACGTACCCGAACATCACCTTCAATGCGACTGATGAGTCGGGCTCCGGCGTCGAGATTGGACCGACACCACCAACCGACACGACCAAGCTGTGGATAGACACCGAGGACACGGAGGGGTTGTACTACCAGGAGGTTGATGGCTCATTCGCTGAACGCCCGACTGAAGGTTCTCGTTCCTACCTCGATCGGCGTGAGGTGGCGGTTGGACTCTCGTATGGCGACGGCTTCGCTGGTAGTACTCAGAACCTAGAGAAGGTTTTCGTGCTATCTGAAGTAAAGGACCAAGCGGGGATACTCACGAACATTTGGCACGCCGCTGCAGCGAGTAACAACGAAGCGTACGAGCGGGGTATCACCATCCGCATCTTCATCGACGACGCAACGACACCTGTCTGCGACCTGCCGCTTTCGGGCTTCTACGGCTACGGCCATCACGCCGACAAGTTTCACAACCAGATGCACGGACGCCTTATCCGCGACACGACTGCCCACACCAGTGGTGCGTATCGGTACCTATTCGCACCGTTCCAGAAGTACATGCGGGTCGAGTTCGTCTACACCGACACCACACCCAACGCAGTCAACTACTGGACTCAGGTTTCATGGACATCACTCGATCAGCCGTACTACGGCCAGAAGCGACGATGGGGAATGAAGGGACAATTGCTCACAGCGCAGTCCCCATACGCCGTGGTCAACGGACTCAATTTGTACGGACGCGGCCAGCTGGAATACATGAACATCGGCTGGCAGCTCTACAGTGAGTCGATCCCGTTCTATGCTTACGAGGGCAATGCAAAGGTCATCGTCGACAACGAGAGCCGACCGGCTTGGATGACGACAGGTGGCGAAGATCTTCCGAATGGTGCGTTCGGCCTGACTCCCGTCGGTGGTTACCCAGGCGGTATGCCTGGCGTCTCGAATCTCTTTGACACACAGGGCTTCTACCGCTGGTTCGACAAAGACCCGCTGTACTTCAACACCCGTGTCCAGGCGTCCTACTCGCTCGGCCAAAGAGGTCAACCAATCGGACCACCATCCGGTACTGGCGATGTGTGGCAATACGTTTCGTACTGGCTCGATAGCTATGCCACGCCGAACTACCTGTCCACCGGCCTGACAGCAATCGGTAGCGACTCCTTCTCATACAGTGCCGGTCCACTCCCGGCTCCATGGCGGAACAATCCTGGTGGCAACAAGCTCCAAGCGTCCGGTTCCGGCACAGCGATCACGACAACGGCAAACGATCCAGATAGAGGATCGACCCGCTCGGCAGCAGAGTTTCTAGGTGGAGCGACGAACTACTGGGTGGAGACAGAGGTACGGATCAACTCGTTTAACGGGACCGATCCGGCAGAGGCGATGCTGACGGCCAAAAAGCTCTACGACGATGGGGCCGTGGCTGAGGCGGTAGCGATCGAGGTCAAGCGGGCCTCACAGTACGACTGGTCAGTGGTTGCTCGAGAAGACTTCGGGACTATCGCGGCGGTCAAGATTGATGGTGGCGATGATTTGATCGGGGTCTACATCAAGCTCGCGATCAGGGTCAACGGCAGCAAGGTGACGTTGTACTGGAAGTTCGCGAACGATCCGAATCCAATGCAGGCGTTCGCGAGTTGGACTACGAGAAGGACCGGGACCAACGTAGGTATCGGAACCTTCTTTGCAGGCGCTGAATTCAGAAACTTTAAAGCATTTCCGCTAGTGAGCGTTACATCATGAGTACATCTCCAAAATTTTACGACCCCGCCCTCGGTAAGTGGGTACACCTCACGACAGGACCTAAGGGAAACGGCACAGGGGGGCCGTCCACCGATCCTGACGCTGTCCACAAAACAGGCGACGAACTGATCGAAGGCGTCAAGACCTTCACGACCTCACCAATCGTTCCAAACGCGACGGCAAGTGGGCAGGCGGTCAATAAGTCGCAGCTTGATACGAAGCTGAACGTCACCAACGTTGCTGATCGGGTCTACATCTCCAACTATGCAGGCGTGCCTGACGTGGGCGTCTTCTCGACAAATGCAGACGCTTACACCTTTGCGTTCCGGGATGGCAACGGCAACATGAGCGCGTCCACCCCGACTGCACCCGGACACGTGGCTCCGAAGAACTACGTTGACTCGGCTACTGCTTCAAAGGCGAACGCCTCTGATCTCACCTCCCACACCTCTAACACGAGTAATCCTCACTCCACCACGAAGTCGCAGGTGGGTCTCGCGAACGTCGATAACACGAGTGATCTGAGCAAACCGATCTCTACCGCGCAGGCTGCGGTGAACGCGACCAAAGTGCAGATCGGGGGAGATCTTGCGGGGACGGTGAGTGCGCCGGTTGTGAAGTTCAGAGACGCAATTACAGTCGGACAGGTTGCACCAGCTGATGTCCTTACTACTGGATACAGCAATCACACCGATGCGATCAATGCCGCCATCACTCTCGCGACGACGACCGGCGCTCGGCGCGTGAAGATCCTTGGTGACAGCTCGACGATCTACACGATCGGCAATGGCACGATCAACCTGCCGAGCGACTTTGAGCTTGCAGCACAGCCTGGCGTCCTGCTGAAGCTTCGCAACAACACGACAGGTACTAACCCAGTCGGTATCGCCAATAGCGACAAGACCAACGGCAATGTGAACATCTCTCTGATCGACATCGTGGGTGACGGTAACGGAGACAACCAGGTCGCCGGTCAGTCATCTGGTGGAACCTTCCTGAGCTTCGCAGGTGTGCAGAACCTGCGCTATGAACGCGTACGCATCGCCAACAGCGTTCGCTACAACTCGTTCGTTGGCACGGTCGGTGGTACGTCTGTTGGTGGAACCCTGTCGTTCACGATCGACTCGACGACTGTCACCGGAACCGGCACTACGTTCACATCGCAAGTTGTGGTTGGTCAGCGCTTACGTGCTGCATTGGGAAGTCTGAGCTATCCAGTTCAAAAGATCATCTCGGATACACAGCTTCTCCTGGCTGAACCATGGCAGTACACATCAGAGTCGAGCGCCACGAACACCTTGATCAAAGGTGTCAGCTGGTACGCAGGAAATAGCTACTTCGGCAAGACCTTCGAGGACGACACCTTTGGTGGGGGAGGTTGGGACAACTGTCGCTTCATCAACCTTGAGTTTCAGAACTCTGCTGGGTACGGCTTCGGCAACACCGGCATGTTCAACAGTGATTCGATCAACTTGCAGGCGACCAACTGCCAGAACGGGTGGGGGCTAGAGCGCGTTGCGCGCTCACGTTTCGTGGGTGGATTCGCAAATGGCAACGTGTCCAAGGGAATCAACCTCATCAACGGGTCTCACAGCAACCAGTTTATTGGGGTTACCGCATCCGGCAACGCCGATGGCTTCTACGACTCGACAACTGTCACAACCAGAGGACGTAACACCAAAAACACCTTCATCTCGTGCAAGGCGTACCTCAACCAGCGACACGGCTTCATCATCGAGGGCGACCTGCGGCCGAGTCTGACGAACTGTGAGAGCTACGAAAATAATCAAGGCGGCACGACGGGCTATGGCTTCCTGCTGCAATCTGCCTCGGGTTACAACTCCTCACGTGCACGCTTGGTTGCCTGTCGCGGGTACGACACCCAAGGGTCTCGAACACAGACCCGCGACATCTACGTGAACACAGGCTCCGAGCTAGCAGAGGTCGACTATCAAGGCTTCGAGCTCGTCGGTGGACCGTCAATGCCTACCTACGCCCCTAATCAGCGCGTCATCAATGGGGCCGCGATCACCATTACCAGCTCAGCGGTGCGCAAGATCAACGCCTTCGAGACGCTGGTCTACAACAACCAGGACACCTACCAGTTCGAGCTGCCTCGTCTCGACAGTATCGTCGATGGTCATCGAATTAGGTTCATACACAATGGAACCGGTACAACACCGGTCTGGACGTGGATCAGAAGCGTCAGCGATTCGTTCGGTGTGATCGAGGACTACAGCGCTCTCACCCAGACCAAGGGTTTCCGGATCGATTTCGTGTGGGACAACCCCAACAAGATCTGGCATGTCGAGAGTGTGAACCCGAATGCTGCACTCGCGGCCAAAGCGTCGACATCCTCACTGTCCGCAGTGGCATTCTCTGGTGCCTATGCAGATCTCACCGGCAAACCAACGATTCCAGCGCAGTTTAATCCCATTGCAGGAACGAACGTTTCGCTGAGTGGTACCTATCCGAACATCACCTTCAATGCTACTGGCGGTGGTGGCGTCACGTCGGTCAGCTCTGCCGATGCCAACGCGACTGTCGCAACCGGCACGACGACGCCAGTCATCACGGTGGTTTCAGCACCAAAGCTTGCGACGGCTCGGTTGATCAACGGAACGTCGTTCGACGGGACCGCTGACATCACCGTTACTGATGCCACCAAGCAACCTCTCGATGGAGATCTCACCGCACTTGCGGCGCTGTCGACTACGGGACTCGTCTCACGCACTGCGACGGATACCTACGCGCCACGAACGATCACAGGAACTACCAATCTCATAACCGTGACGAACGGTGACGGCGTCGCAGGTAATCCGACTCTGACGGTTGGGTCGAGCGTTGTCCAAACGGCCTCAACCCAGACGTTGACGAATAAGGCGATCACGCCACGGGTGGTCGCGTTGTCTGCTGTTTCGGCGGTCTACACAATCACCGTCACTTCGACCGACGAGGCAACTATCTCGGCTCCTGGCGCAGCACACACCATCACAACAACTGGAACGCCAGTCAACGGTCAGCGCCTTCTTCTACGCATCACCACGGGTACAACTGCGTATGCCATCACCTGGAACGCAGTATTCGCTTCGAGCAACGCGGCGATGTTGCCGGCATCACTGCCGGTATCGACGACGGTGAGCTTGTCCTTCAAGTACGACTCCACGCTCACGAAGTGGGTGTTGCTCGCGATTGACTTGCCGCAGGTGTTCTACACACCGGCTCTCATCAAGGCATACCGACGCGTGACAGCTGCAACGAACATCACTGCGACTGACGGCACGATCTCCGCTGACGCGACCTCTGCGGCCTTCAATGTGACGCTCCCGACTGCATCGACCGTCTCTGGCCAACAGTTCGTCATCAAGAAGTGGAACACCTCAGCGAACAACGTGACTGTCGTCGGAACCATCGACGGCGCAACGAATTACGTGTTGTCTGGCACGACCCGCCCGGCAATCACAGTACAAAGTAACGGGGTCGACTACGAGGCAGTCTGATGAGCTTTAACGAAGCAGCACAACAAACCCAAGAGAACTCTGATCCAGCAGCACCACGACTCCGTGTGAACCGAACGACGGAGATGACGCTGACGACCACACCGCAGCGAATCAACTTCAACGGCACCAGCGAGTACAACCTGAACAGCTATCCGGTCATGCCTGGGGCGTCGAACCCGTCCGTCTGGTACGACCCAGCAACGTCCCTCTTTAAATTCACGACCAACACGGACAAGAACTACTCCCTCTTCCTGAGCGTGAGCATCACGTCGAACACACTGCTCTCCACGCTCAACCTGACCTCGGCGACGCTCCGCGCTCGGCTCTACATCCCCGTTTCGCCAACACCGGTCACGTTCCCGCTCCCGGACGCTGGCGGCTATGTCGATGTGACGCCTGTGAACCTGACTGGACAGCAGAACCGGCAGGTGGTCATACCGTTCTTCTCGAACCAGCAGATCCGAGATAACGGGTTCGGCATCGACATTTGGCTCTCGAACGCCATACTTGGAACCGTCAAACTGACTGCCACTGATTGCAGTATCTACAAGGCTAGGTGATGACGTCCGTTGTCGTTGTCCCACAAACGCTTTCCTCGGTGAACACGGGGTGGATTGATAATGGTCCTCCGACGCCCTCGAAGGTCAACACGGACGACGGGGCAACGAGCTTCATCTACTCTCCGACGAACACCAGCATTGTTACCTACCTGATGTCTGCTCACGGCATCCCAGCTGGGTCGACGATCAACTCTGTCAAGATCCAGGTGAAGGTGCTCAAGCTCGACCCGGTAGATGCGCTTACGCGTGAGGCAGTACGGATTGGCTCGACGAACTACACCAACGGTCTCACCTTCACACCGACCACGGCGAACGTCTACGAGTTGTCCACAGGCTGGACGATGACCACGAACCCAGCAACGGGCGTGGCGTGGACGCTGTCGGACCTGACGGCGCTAGAAGCGGGGATCTACAAAGAGAACACGGCAGGGGAGCGCTGTACGTACATCCCGATGACGATTGACTACACGGCGGCTCCGACTGGACCAGCGGACATCGTGGCTTCGACGCAGACACGAGCAGGTACGGGATTTTTCCTCTGATGAGGTACATCACTACACCCCATGAAGCGGAGTTAAACGCGGCTCAAGTACTCAGATCGTGGGGATACGTAGACGCGGTGGCTACAACAGGGGGAGCAGACGGGGGTATCGACGTTCGCTCAAGTCGAGCGCTGGCTCAGGTGAAGTGGAAGGGTGGGGTCGCGGGTAGTCCTGACATGAACCGACTGTTCGGAGCACGGGGCAACGACACGTCGAAGCAGCTGTTCTTCTTTGCCGCGTCGAACTACAGCAAGGCGGCGATCAAGTACGCGGACGAAGTGGGTATCGCGCTGTTTACCTATGACCCCGTGGGGGCTGTAGAACCGTCGAACAAGGTGGCGAGGACGTTCATTCAAACGAATGATGGGGGAGCGAAGGTGTCAATCGAACGAAAGAATCTTGGCCTTTTGATGCGATCGGATATTGGATTCATCGCTTTTCTTCTTATTGCGCTTGCCGTAATCCTTGCCGTTGCATTCTTTATCTATTGATTTAATGTTCGACATAGTTGTATCTTTAGAACTAGAGAACAACTATGGAAAAGAAACTCAAGTTATACACAACCAAGATCAAATCGATTGACGAAGAAAAGAAGTCAATCCGGTTCCAAGTCAGCGACGATAGTATCGATCGTTATGGTGAGAAGGTCGACCAGGGATGGAACCTAAAGAATTTTCTTAAGAACCCAATCGCGCTGTGGAATCACCGAAGTGGCTACGAGATGCAACCAGAAGATGTCATGGGCAACTGGGGCGACTTCGAGACCAAGGACGGCAAGACCTTCGCGACACTGACGTTCGACGGTGACAACCCGAAGGCGGAGTTCGTCTACGGCCAGTACGTTCGAGGCTTCCTCCGTGCTGTGAGCGTGGGCTTCATCCCTCACTCGCTTGAGTTCGACGATGACACACCCGTGCTCAAGGACAACGAGTTGCTTGAGATCTCACCTGTCGGAGTGCCTGCAAACGCCAACGCGCTTGCACTGTCATTGAAGGATGGCTCCCTCAACCGCAAAGACGCTCAGTGGATGATCCGCTCGATGACCGAAGCGACCGCCAGCCTAGAAGAACAACTGAATAAGAACGCGCCGGCTGACGGCGAGGAGACCCACGTGGAAGAAGTTAAAGAACAACTGAAATCTATCGCCGAACTAGTCACAAGCCTCAGTGAGACTGTCACGACACTTAACACAAGTGTTGAAGCTGTTACGACTGATCTCACAGAAGTTAAATCAGCTGTTGCTGAGTTGAAACCTGCCGAGAAGACACAGGAAGAGTTAGACGCCGAAAAAGCGGATGCGGACAAATTAGCTAAGGACGGCGAAATCGACCAGTCCGGTGCTGATGAGGACGAGTTCGATGAAGACGCTGAACTTACTCCTGAAATACAAGCGCAAATCGATGCAGAGTTCGCGGACGCGGACGAAGCTCAAGAGTAACAACTACATAATAATTTCACAGAGGTAATATGACAAAAGTCAAAGACTACATCGCTGGCAAAATCGCCGACGATGCCAAAAAGAAATCGCAGGATCAAGTTCCTGGCAAAGTAAACGACACTCCGGATGTCACAAAGAATCAAGAAACCGAAGACAAAAAAATCAGCCACATGTTCTTCAAAGCTCTTGGAACGCAAAACGCGACCCTCCAAGCTGAAGCACAAAAAGCTATCCGTGAACAGTACAAAGCTAAAGCGCAGACTATCGGTACTCCAGATGAAGGCGGCGTTCTCGTCCCTCTTACTGTTGACTCAAACATCCGCACTCAGCTTGAGTACATCTCACCTATCCGTCAGATCGCTCGTGTGATCAGCAATGCGCCAGCTCGCCTACAGTTGCCAGCGGCAGAAGGTGGTCAAGCGTACTGGGTTGCAGAAGCTGATCTCATCCCAGAGACAGAAGTTAAGTTCTCAGTCAAAGAGCTTGTACCAGAGAAACTAGCAAGCCGAATCAAGGGCATCACACTTGAGTTCTTGCAGGATGCTGCGATCAACCCAAGTGCACAAGCGCTTCTTGAGAACCAACTCGCTCAGAAGGCTGCACTCGTTGAGAACGCTGCATTTGTGAACGGTGACGGCTCAGACAAGCCATATGGCTTCCGATCAAGCGCTGTAACACCACTGACAGTTGCTCAAGCTGGTGCATCACTTGCATGGGGTGACCTCCTCGCGCTTCAGTTCAAACTTCCTACTGCATACCGCAACCAAGGCGTCTACGTCATGTCATCTGCGGCTCTTGCGAAGGTCGTTGGTCTGAAGGACACGGCTGGTCGTCCTCTGTACATCAACTCGATCACTGAGTCAGGCGCAGCAACATTGCTTGGTCGTCCTGTCTACATCGTTGATGAGATCCCACAGACTGGCACAAGCCCTAACTTCGTTACTGAAGTCTGGTACGGCGTGTTCAGCGACTACGTTATCGGTGATCGCCTCGGTACTACATTCGATCTTGGTACATCGGGTGACGACTTCGACCGCGCTGTCTACACACTACGCATGTTGAAGCGAGTTGGCGGTGTTCCAACAAGCAACAACCTCGCGAAACTAACAGGTGTAGCACTTAACTAATGCCGGTTGTTGAGTTCGTAGCTGACGTCTACCCGCACTGTAAAGGTGATGTGGTTGAACTGACAGCCGATGAACTGAAGGTTGTCGATGCTGCCGCTGATAAGCGCGGCATCGAGGCCTACAAATCGGTGTCGGCAAAGACTGAAGCTAAGGCCGAAAAACCGGCTGAGGTCAAAACGGAAACCAAAACAACCAAAAAATAGCGGGTGCCAACCGCCTAGACCGCGCTCTATTCACAGGGCGCGGTTTGTTTTATGATGAAGATAGATGAGCAAAATTATTACTGCGCAACAAATCAAAGATATCAAGCCTGGTGCTAGCGACACGCTTGCAGGCCTCGTAGCGGACGCTGTGAACGCTTGGATAGAAAATGCGACCTCACGATGCTGGGGCGAGCTAAAGACCGTCACAGAGCTTCAGGACGCGTCTGGCGTGGTGTGGCTCGACCATATGGACGTGCAGGAGATTGTCAGCGTGAAGTCTGGCTACCCAGGATCAACGCGCCAGCCGTTCGGCACTGCTCCGTACCGCTTCAACCGCCAAGGCCGGCTGATCCTGTCCTACGGACGTCAGTACTCGCTATCTCCCTCGACGCTCGACCAGATTGAAGTCGAGTACACATACGGCGTTCCGGAAGAAGATGTCCCAGCTGACCTCACCCTTGCTGCACTCGGCATAGCCTCTGGCTATTACGAGTACGTCGTCAATGGTGGTCGTGAAGTAAGCCGTGCGCAGGTCGGCAGCTACACAGTCCAGTACTCAGCAAGCGGCAATGACACACCGGACAGCCCAGGAAACAAGATCACTCGCGATACACAGGTGGTGAACAGCTACGCGCTGAGGCGGGTGTAATGCTGCTTCTCAACCACACGTGCGACATCTACAGAACGGTCAACGTGGGAACGAATGGACGGACGAAACAGTCTCTGCTCCATCGCTCTGTCGCATGTCTTGTGATGCCAATGGGGGCGAACGCCACGATCCAGAACGAGATGCAAATCGGACGCGCTTACGAGACACACTTCGGTCCTGACGCTGACATCCGTACCGGCGACCGACTCATCTGGAACGGCACGAAACTATCGGTCAAGTACGTTCGCGATTACCGAAATACCCCTCCGGTCAGTCACTTTGAAGCGGTGTGCGAACAGGAGGTGGCGTAGTGGCTTTTATGAAGATTGACGTAGATGCTCGGCAAGTCCGGGTAATGCTCGAAGTAGCTCCTGAGAAGGTGCAGAGCCGTTTACAGCGGATACTCAACATCGTGTCCATCGAGACGCAACGAGAGATGCGCATCAAGGCGAATGTCGGTGTAACAGGAGACCTCCGTCAGTCTGTAAAATTCGACGTAACAGGGTTGCGATCTGTAGTCGGCCCAACTGCGAAGTACTCGGATGCGGTTGAGACAGGATCACGGCCTCACTGGGTGAGCGCTCGACCTAGTTCGTCGCTTGCAAAATGGGCTCAAGCTAAGGGCATCTCGCCGTACGCAGTCCAACGCTCTATCGCCAAGAAGGGAACGCGTCCACATCCATTTGTGGGGCCTACGTTCACACTGATGGAACCACGCATCAGGCGGCGCTTCGATGTGGAGATAGGCAAGCTTACGGAGGAGTTGAGTCGTGGGTAAGTCCAGATCTATCAAGAACGCTGTCGTCGAGATGCTACGCGGCTTGGAGTATAAGGGCGAGCCAGCCTTCGCGAATGTCACTGACAACACTGCGCAAGACTTTGAGCAATACCCGGTCGTGCGCGTGCTTCCTGAGTCGATCGACAACGAGAAAGGTTCGATGAGCCAGAACGACCGCGACGTTAACCTTCAGATCGTAGTCTCACTACCGCTTGAGAGCCCAGCGCAGATACAGGCAGCAGTGATCGATCAAATGCTCGACCTCACGGATATCATCCTAGACACCGCTGATCAAGGTGACTTCTCCGAGCGGCTGAAACAAATCGATGAATCAATTGGCAACTACGAACTATCGGCAACCCGCGCTGATTGGGATGTCGTTGATACCAAGGGCGGCGCTCAGCTGATGCTAGTCGTACAGATGACCGTTTCGTACCAACGTGACCTTGAGCTCAATTATTAGAATATCCACGACGTTTCTGTTCCGCCAGATACTGGTCAATCTGTTGCTTTTGAATTTCCATAAAACTGGCGACCTCACGCTCAGCGCTCTCTTGGCTGTAAACATCGAGCCCAAGGTGCGTCCTGACCGAGTTAGTGTATTGATCTAAAGCCTGCGAACAGGCGCTTGCTAGCATAGGCTTTGCCTCGGGGTGAGTGATAGCTTTGAGCAGCTGGATAATAGCCGCATTGAGTACCATGGCCTTGTCGAGAATCGGGGTCGGCGCAACCAGTTTAAGTTGTGTGTAGGAATTACCAATACGCGACGTCTCGTTTGAAACGATTTCCGCGTAGTCAATCTTCTCAGAGACGTTGGGATCATCTTCGCCCTCGGCGGTCAAGAGAGCATCACGCATTGTGTTGAAGATGCCCTTCTTGTCGATCGATATATCGAAGATCTCGACGCATACTCTCGAGAACTCAGCGCAGGCTTCTCGGGTGAGCTGGTCTGACTGTCGCTTGTCGGCACGCTCAGCTTCAACTCGATCCCGCTCAGTCGCAGCAGCAGCTTGCCGCTCGTCGCTCTTTCTCGACGTACGCGACTGAATGGCTGCCCCCAGTACGCCGCCGACGATGGTACCCACAGGCACACCCCACCAAAAATTTGCTGTCTCGAAGAACTCACCGATCGTCATAGCGCAGGATGCTACTGGAGAGGACCGACATTCATTTACCCGGCTCTTCTGTTTGTATCTATTTCACCAAACTCATCATTGCTTTATATTGAAGATATGACTAAGGATAAGACAGACGAGAAACAACTAACTGAGTTTATAGTTCCTGGGGTAGGCGTGGTAGAAGCTAAAGACTTCGACGACCTAGCGAAGAAGCTTAAACAGATTGAAAAAGAGGATGGTGATGGCAACGATAAATAACCCAGAGATAGCACGACGTAATGCGATAGGGATCGGTATCGGAGCCAACGTCGCGGCGCAGACCTGGATCCGCTGGCTCGACGAAGACGTGACACCGAAGACTGAGGTCATCGAGAACGACAGCGCCATGGGTGTGGTCGAGGAAGTCAACGACAGTGACGTTGCAGCGAAGTGGGTCGAGGGAACGCTCGGCGGCAAGATCACAGTCCAATCGTTCGGGTTCATCCTCCTGAACCACTACGGCACTGTCTCTACGGGTGCGGCGGTCGGCGGCAAGTATCCACATACCTTCAGCGTCAACCAGTCGTCGGTCGCGCCGGTCATGACCTACATCCGCAAGACTCCGCTCACAACGAAGCGCCACAACAAGCTCACCATCGACACGCTGGAGATCACGGCTGAGGAGAAGTCATACGTCAAGTACTCGGCTGCGATCAAAGCGACGATCGGTACTGACTCCACAGAGACACCAGCCTTCATCACCGAGAGTGAGTTCCAGGCCAAGAACATCGTGGTCAAAGAAGCCTCAACCGCAGCCGGCCTCGCTGCTGCACCAACGAAGCGTGTGATCAGCTTCAAGCTCAACTCGGAGCGTCCGTCTGAAGCAGAGTTCCCACTGGGCAACATCGACGATCCTGACTTCTTCCGGACTACCTTCAAGGTGAACGGTGAGATGGTCGTGAACTACCAGGACACGGCGGTCGACGATGATCTTGTGAACAACACAGTCCGCGCTATGAGCATTGCTTTGACAAACGGCACGGACAAGCTGACGTTCACGATGACCAAGGTTCGTACCCGCGAACTCGAACGGTCGAGCGACAAGAATGAGAAGGTCACCGCGACCATCCAGTTCTTCGCTGAATATGACGTCTCAGTGGCCCGGACTATCCAGACTGTTCTCGAGAACGCTCGCGTTGCCTACGTAGCTGCTTAGTTCTTCATTGACTAAAGATATGACCCTTGCGATACTAGGGTCATATTTAATTGGAGAAAAAGATGCCTTTGAACATTACTGCGCAACGCAAGGTTGACATATCGGACTATGGAACTGGTTGGGACGGTTGCTACCTGACTGTTAAATCTATGAACCCGAAGACGCTGAAGGACTGGCAAGAGCTCGCCGAGAAAGAGGCAACCGGCGATGAGACCATCGACAGTTTGTACGGCGAGAAGCTAAAAACCGTTCTGGTAGGTGGCGTCATCATGAACACGGATGACGACGGCAATGCTGAGCGCTACAAGATCGAGCCCGAGGATATTTCCGATGTTGTCGACGCACTTGGCCCTGTCTTTAAGCAGCGAGCATTGATGGTGGCAGCGGGTACCTACGGTTTAAAAGGAGTCTAGAAGACATTGAGAGAGACATCGAGAATTTCGTTGTTCGTGGTCTCTCCCAATCGATTGATCCTGATGTCATCGAGCTTATCGGAGACCTTAGATTTCGTGACAAGCGAGGAATGGACGTTGAAACGTTCGATAATCAGCCTTGGGAAGAGATTTGGTTAGCCCGCACCGTATGGTCAGCCGATGTAAAGCGTGCTAATTTAGAAGAAGAAAGACGGCGCACACCATAGTAATCGCCTGTCGGAGCAGTACCTCGACGTGGCAAGCAAAAACAAGATCAATATTGTCATATCCGCTGAAGACAAAGCCTCGGCTGAACTTAAAAAGACCGAGGCTGGTTTAAAGGCATTCTCGAACGGAGCGGACGACTCTAGTCGCGCCTCACGTGCATTGGGTGTTGCAGCTGACGTCGCCAAGGTCGGTCTACTTGCAACGGGCGCTGCGGCTGTCGCAGCGGCAAAGTTCGCCGTCAGCAGTGCTGCCGACTACGAGCAATCTCTTAACATCTTCAAGTCTGTATCCGGTGCGACCGCCGAGCAGATGATTCAAGTCGCAGCACGTTCCCGTGAGCTAGGTAAGGATCTCGCACTACCAGGTGTCAGTGCTGCTGATGCAGCTCTCGCCATGGTTGAGCTCGGAAAAGCCGGGTTGTCGGTCAACGACACGATGGCGGCGTCCAAAGGTGTTCTGTCGCTGGCAAAAGCAGGTCAGATGGAGACTGCGCAGGCGGCTGAGATCGCAGCGAATGCATTAAATGCTTTTGGCCTCAAAGGGAGTGAAGCCAGCCGTGTGGCTGACATTCTTGCGGCTGCGGCCAACGCATCGAGTGCGGACGTAACTGACCTGGCATACAGCCTTCAGATGTCAAGCGCCGGTGCAGCAGCGGTGAAAGTGCCGATCGACAACCTCGTCGCTTCTATTGGACTGATGGCCAACAACGGCATCAAGGGTTCTGATGCTGGTACATCGCTGAAGACGATGTTCATGAATCTCATACCGCAAACAGACAAACAAATTGCATCGTTCAAGCAGTTGAACCTCGACTTCTACGATGCGAAGGGCAACTTCGTTGGTATGCGCGAGATGATCCGGCAGCTTGAGGTCGGCACTCGAAAGCTCACCGACGAGCAGAAAGCCCAGCACATAGAGAACATCTTCGGCTCTGACTCATCACGCGCCGCGAACATCCTCCTGAAGGAGGGCGTCAAGGGGTACGACGAGATGACCAAGGCGGTGAACAAGAACGGTGCTGCCACAGCTCTCGCTGCTGCTCAGAATTCTGGATTCAAGGGTGCTCTCGATGGACTGAAGTCGACGATCGAAACGATCGCCATCGACGTCGGAATGAAGATGCTTCCTGTGGTTGGGTCCCCAGGTAGAAGTCCAGTGTCTGTGTGAGTTTCGTGTCCGAGA
>NZ_JBMDIX010000067.1:0-14962 GCF_057808915.1 Rhodococcus sp. FG69
GCGCCTGCGACAACGGCACAACCTCAGGACGCACCACCGACACCAACGCCGGCCGACTCGACGAACCGGCCGTGTGCTCGGCCCGTTCGGACAGTGCCTCGACGGTTGGCGCCTCGAACAGATCGAGCACCCTCAGCTCTGAACCGAGCTGGGCGTTCACCCGGGCGATCACCCGGGTGGCAACCAGCGAGTTGCCACCGAGGTCGAAAAAGCTGTCGCCGATGCCGATGGATTCGCCACCCAGCAGCTCGGCGAATATGTCCGCAATCTTGTGCTCGCGATCGGTGCGAGGTGCGCGGAATTCGGACGCAGGACCGAACTCTGGTGCGGGTAGGGCACGGCGATCCAACTTGCCGGCCGGCGTCAACGGAATCGACTCCAACACAACGAACGCAGACGGAACCATATGCCCCGGCAACACCGACGCCACATGCTCACGCACCGACTCCACCACAACATCAGCACCCGCCACCGGCAGCACATACGCCACCAGAACCGTAGTCCCACCAGGACCATCGACACCGACAGTGCTCACGAAATCGATCTCCGCACGCGCCGCAATCACCGAATCGATCTCACCGAGCTCGATCCGGAACCCACGCACCTTCACCTGGAAATCACTACGCCCCACATACTCGAGCGCACCAACACCATTCCACCGCACCACATCACCCGTGCGATACATCCGCACACCCGAACCGAACGGCGCCGCAACAAACCGCTCCGCCGTCAACCCCACCCGATCGTGATACCCACGAGCCAAACCGACACCCGCAAGATACAACTCACCCACAACACCCACCGGAACCGGCCGCAGCCGTGAGTCGAGTACGACCTGTTCGGATCCGGTGATAGGCGATCCGATGTTCACCGGTTCGCCCGGTGCAAGTTCCGAACTGACAGAGGAGAAGACGGTTGCTTCGGTGGGACCGTAGGCATTGAACATCGACCGACCGCTCGCCCACCGCTCCACCAACTCCGGACCAGCAGCATCACCACCGGTCACCACCACCTGCAACGCATCCAAACCAGCAGGATCCACCGACGCCAACGCAGCAGGCGTCACGAACGCATGCGACACACGCTCCTCACCCAATAACCGCGCCAACTCCACCCCGCCGTACACATCCGTCGGCGCAATCACCATCGTCGCCCCACCACAGAACGCCAACACCAACTCCAACACCGACGCATCGAAACTCGTCGACGCGAACGACAGAGTTCGCGATCCGACACCGACGCCGAAACGGTTGCGCTCGAGCTCTGCCATGTCTGCGATGCCTCGGTGGGTGACGACGACACCCTTCGGCACACCCGTCGACCCCGACGTATAGATCAAATACGCCGCATCATCGAGCGACGGCACCGGCAACGAAACACCCACACCAGCACTCACATCGAGCTCAACGCCAACCTCATCGAGCACCAACCACCCCACCCCAGGACCCGCCTCACCCAACACACCCACATACTCCGACACCGTCACACCCACCACAGCACCCGAATCCGACAACATATGCGCCACCCGATCCACCGGATACGACGGATCCACCGGCACGAACGCAGCACCCGCCTTCGCCACCGCCCACACCGCCACCACAGACTCCACCGACCGCCGCAACCCCAACGCAACGAACGACCCCACACCTACCCCACGAGAAACCAACAACCCCGCCAACACCGACGACCGCGCATCCAACTCCCCATACGACACCGACACACCAGAGGCAACCAACGCCACAGCATCGACACCAGCAACACCCACCGCCGAAGAAAACACCTCCGACAACACCCGACCACCCACCGACACACCGCCACTTACCGGCACCAACAACTCATGCTCGGACTCGGTGAGAATGTCCACATCCCCGACAATGGCGGTGGGGTTCGCTGCCATCGAACCAAGAAGCTTCGCAAACCTGTCGCTGTGGCCGCGGATCGTGTCTTCGCTCGCGGCCGACGCGTCGTAGACGAAGTCGACGGCAAGCCCTGCGGGCACACCGAGCGCGTCGAATGCCTCTTCTACCGACACCACTACGTCGACACTGTCGAGATCGTGAGGCGAGCGCTCGACGCCGAAGGACAGAAGGACGCGGATCAGACCGGAGCGAGTGGCGCCAGCGGTGTTCACGGTCCGCGACACCGACTCGAGCGACGAACCTGCGTGTGCGAGTGCCGCAGAGTCGATGTCCCGCAGACGCGCACCAAGGTCGACGAACGACTCCGACGATTCGACCGCTGCGCGCAGGACCACGACGTTGCCGTCGGAGAACCTGGTTCGCGCTCCGATCGACACATCCGGTTCGTCGGACAACCGGGCCAGAAGAACGGCGAGCGCGGAGTGAACCGAAACCAGCACACTCGAGTTCTGCTGGTGCGCCGCGGCGAGCAGGCCGCGATGGACAGCGGCGTCGACAGAAGTCGCGAGCGCACGTTCGACCGGTGCTGCGCCAGAATCGGCACTCGCAGTTCCTGGAAACCCTACTGGGTCGGGTGCATCGGCGAGAACCGTAGCCCAGTAGGCCAACTCGGCGCGCTCAGCCCTGCGCGCTGCGCCCGTCGCTGCGCTGGCGCGGTGGACATCGTCGACAGCGCTGTGCGGGCTCGCAGCGACGAACGCGTCGATGACCTCGATGAAGTTGCGATGGTGTGCGGCGAGGTCCTCGTCGGCATACCGGTTGGGATTGCCGCGAAAGTCGACGAATGTTTTTGCAGGTGAACCACTTTGGTAGATGTTGACCAGCAGATCTTCCACTGGACCCGAGGTGACGATGTTGAACTCGCCGACGATCGAACCCAGATTGATCTCCTGATGGAACAACATGACGTTGACCATGGGGGCCACGAGCGCGCTGTCTCGACCACGGCTCGCGAGATCGCGACGAATGTCCTCGATGCTGAATCGCTGATGACGAAGCGCACCCATCAGTTCGAGTTGAACCTGTTGGACGAGATCCCCGACGCTGCCCTGCGGATCGACACGAATAGACAGTGGGGCGACGTTGACCAGCATTCCGCCGGATCGACGCAGAAGTGCGGTGGTTCTTGCGGACACCGGGATGTTGACCAGAACCTCGTCTTGGCCCGTCATCCTCGACAGGTAGCACGCAAACGCGGCGATGACGACGGCTGCCGCCGTCGCGCCCTTGGTGGCGTCGGAGTCCTCCAGCGCTTCCACTACTTCGGTTCGGAGGGCGGCGCTTTCGAGCTTGCTCGCAGCCACGGTCGGTCCTGGCGTCGACGCCAGCGTGGCACCGCTCTGAGCGCCGCCGACATGCTCTGCCCAATAGTCACGATCGGCTTCGAAGCGGCTGGACGACCGGTACTCCTGGTCCAGGTCGTAGAGCTTTCTGAGGTCAGCTGCCTTCGCGGGCTGCGCTTGAAGCCCCTCGACCTCCGCGGTATAGAGCTCTGCCGTCCGGTTCACCATGGTCATGGCGCCGTAGCCATCGAGAGCAACGTGGTGAATCTTGCTGTACCAGAGGTACCGATGGTCCTCGACGTGCAGGATCCACACGTCGACCAGACGGTCCCGGGTCAGATCTACCGGCGTTGTGTAGTTGGTGTCGATCCACGCACGAGCCGCGGCCATCGGCTCGGGTTCTGCACGTAAATCCAGATAGTCGACACTGTCATCGATGTCGTGATCGACGACCTGCACGGGTTCACCATCGACCTCGGTCAGTCTGAGGAATGCCGATTGAAACTCATGACCTGCCTGGCGTGTGGATTTGCGCAAGAGTTCCAGATCGAGATCTCCACGCAGGTCCACGTACTGTGCGATACAAACGGGCACCTCGGGTGCAAGCTGCTGCGCGAACCACATCCCTCGTTGCGCCGACGACAGAGGAAATGCCTCCGCTGCGCCGCCACTCGGCGGAAGTGAACCTTGAGACTCGCCTGAAACCGCGGCCCGCATCTACAAGCCTTTCTGCGTCGAAGACGACGATGCCGAAAACAATGGTGCCGAAAAAGGCAAGACCGTAGCCGAAGATGCCGAAGACGATGGCACCGGAAGCGATGGCGCCGAAGCCGGCTGCGGCATCTTTCCGGGAGTAGTACTAACGGCAGAGTCGGTCAATGTTCAATCCGTTCCCGAGCGTGCATCGATGGCAACTGTGTTCTCTTTCTCGTGCGGCTCTTGTGGCCCCGCACGAGCGACCGGTACGGCTCGAGGCCGTACCCTGTCTCTCAGATTGGTTCGTTGCACGCCACTCGAAGGATTGGCACCACCGCAATATCCACAGCCGACCAGTTACCGCTTTCGAGCGCCGATAACCAACTGACAGAAGGTTTCGGTATGGCCGATTCGGCCAGAACACTGCTCATTGACGACCCCCTCCCGTGCAAATACGCCAGCAAATGCACAATTCAGTGACCAATTGCGCACCCACACTTCGCGATCTATAAACATACAATAGGAACCCGCCCGATTTGTCGCGGATCACTAAAGAAGAATCGACCTTACTTCGGCTTCCGTTACAGATTGCGCCGTCTCGTCACAACCAGGCCCGAATTCACCACCATGAATGACTCGAAACATTCTGCAGATCACCTGGGTCGAACCGAAAAAGAACCAGAGACGCTTTCTCGGCAATTTACGATCCTATAGTTTGTTTCGCTGCCTGCTGAAGATTCTGACCGACACGAACAGTGCTGCCGCAATACACAGCAGCACTTCCGGTATCCGGCCGAGGTCGGTCGCAACGGTGGTGTCGGACCGCAACGGTATCTGCTGGACCAGGACTTCCGGAACGAAGAGATCCGTTTCCTGCATAACCGTCCCTCTCGGCGAGACAGTGGCACTGATACCGCTGGTCGCCGCAACCACGACCGACCTCCCGTGCTCCACCGCGCGTACTCGCGACATTGCGAGCTGCTGGTAGGTCATCTCGGTGTCTCCGAACGTCGCATTGTTCGTCGGTATCGCGATGAATTCAGCCCCGGAACGTACCGATTCGGTGAGGGCGCGATCGAACGCGACTTCGTAGCACGTGGCAATTCCCACTGCGATTCCTGCGGAGTGCACCACGCCGTTGCCGGTTCCCGGCACGAAATACCCTGCGCGGTCCGCATACTCGGAGAACAGCCGAAAGAAACTCCTGTAGGGCAGGTACTCGCCGAACGGCTGAATGATCTTCTTGTCGTGCCGCTCGCCTGGTCCGGCCGCGCCGTCCCACACGATGACCGAGTTCGTCGTCGTTCTGTCGTCGTTCACGAGAACCGAACCGACGAGGATGGGCGCGCCGACCGCTTCCGAAGCCTCGGTGATGAGGGCGGCGGCGTCGGAGTTGCGCAGCGGGTCGATGTCGGAGGCGTTCTCGGGCCATACCACCAGATCAGGCGCGGGTTGGTTGCCTGCCGCTACATCGTCCGCGAGTCGCAGCGTTTCCCGGACGTGGTTGTCCAGCACGGCCCTGCGCTGCGCGTTGAAGTCGAGGCCGAGCCGCGGGACACTTCCTTGCACGGCCGCGACCGTGATCGTGCGGTCTCCCGATTCCGGATCGTCGGACGTCAATGTCGGAAGCAAGGCTACGGCGACGACCGACGCGGTGACGGTGGTAGCCATCGCCGACACCCACATCGCCGGTGCAGGGCGCACGAGTCCGCAGTGCACGACTGCGGCGATCCCGCATCCGGTCAACGCGACACCGAAACTCAGCAGCGGTGCGCCGCCGATGCTCGCCAGCGGAAGTAGCCAACCGTCAGGCTGGCCGAATGCCAGTCTCCCCCAGGGAAATCCACCGAAGGGAAAGGAAGATCGCGCCCATTCGAGGAGACCCCATGCCAACGCAATCGACAGCGGCCACCATCGAGATCGGCCCAACACGACCGCGAGGACCCCGAAGATCGCGATGAACATCGATTCGGCGGCGGCGAGCGCAAGCCACGGAAGTGGTCCGACGTACACACCGATCCATGGGAGCAACGGAACGAAGAAACCCAGCCCGGCAAGGAAGCCGTACCCGAACCCGCTCTTCTTCGTCGACGGTTCTTCCCGACCGAATCCGAGCAACACGGCCACGAGCAACGCGATCCCGACCGGAGCCAGAAACCACAGATGCCGAGGCGGAAAACTCGCGAACACCAGAAGTCCGGAAGCCACTGCAGCGACGCCGGTCAGCACAATGCGGGCGACCTCCCGAGGCTCACCCTTCATGGATGACCCGACCACGGTGCACGACACGCAGGCAGCGCGGACTGCTGGAATCGGTGTCCAGTGCCGGCAGCGGGGGTACCCCGGCGCGCGGGTCGGTCGACCAACGCGCAACCGTGTCGGCCGGCGCACGCACCACCAGCTCGTCGACATCCCAGATCGCGTAGCTTGCGGGGGCTCCGGGTGCCAAGGTGCCGGCCATCCCGTCTCGTACTCCGCCCGCGCGCCAAGCACCACGTGTTGCCGCGGAGAAAGCTGCCCGCGGAGAAATTGCGCTTCCCGGAGTCCGATGATTGACCGCCGCGCTCAGCATCGCCCACGGATCGATCGAGGTAACCGGGGCGTCGGATCCGAATGCGAGCGACACCCCGGCCGATGCGAGTAGCGCGAACGGATTCAGTGAGCGCGCGCGGGCAGCTCCCAACCTCGTGGCGTACAGCGAGCTCTCGCCACCCCACATGTCGTCGAACACCGGCTGCATACTGCCGATGACGCCCCAGGACGCGAGTGCCTCGGCCTGAAGCGGCAGCACCATTTCCATGTGTTCGATTCGGTGCCCGAGCGACGCCACCGAGGGTCCGCCGAGAACGGACGCAGCACGCCGCAAACCGTCGACTACCGCGCCGACCGCGCCGTCACCGATTGCGTGGAAGCCCGACTGAATCCCGGCTTCGGTACATGCAGCGAGGTGAGAATAAATTTCGTTCACGCTGAGAAAGGCCACTCCCGTGCCGACGTGGTCGGCATACGGTTCGGTGAGCCAGGCAGTGTGCGATCCGAGGGAACCGTCGACGAACAGGTCGCCGCCGAGGGCATGAGCCCCGGTGTCGGCCAGCAGCGCGTGCGCATCCGACGCGCTTGCGACGGCCTCACCCCAGTAGCCACGGACCTCGACGCCGTGGTCGCTCCGCATCAGTTCGGCGAAGTCGGTACGCCCGGCGATTTCGGGACCACCGCATTCGTGAACGGCACAGATGCCTCGCGATGCAGCGTGGTCGAGGGCTGCATCGCGAGCCCGTGAACGCTCGGCTGCACTCAGTAGCGAACGAGCTGTCGATCGCACGGCGTGGTGCGCGTCGGTGGTCAGCGGGAGCTGTGGATGAAATCCGATCGATGACTCGGTCAACGCGCTCGCGTGACGCAACGGCGTCGAACATGCTGCTGAGTGGGCGTCGATTCTGGAGAGGTAGACCATTCTGCCCGGCGCCACCTCATCGAGGTCGGCAGTCGACAGCGCGCCGCCATCGGCCCAGCCGGATTCATCCCACCCATGACCCCAGACCACGGCGTCCTCGGAGTGTTCGACGTGCGCCCGGAGGCGTCCCAGGCATTCTTGTCGCGAGGAACAGTCGCGCAGATCCAGGCCGATCAAAGCGAGCCCGAGGGCAGTCGTGTGAACGTGGGTATCGACGAAGGCGGGGGCGACGAAGGCTCCCGCCAGATCGAACTCTTCAGCTCCGGGATGCAGAGCTCGACCCGTTCGGTCCTCGCCTGTCCATGTCACAACTCCGTTGGTGACTGCCATTGCCGTGGCGTCCGGAGCGGATGAGCTGTAGATCCGTCCGCCGAGAAGAAGTTGGGTGCGCACGACAGCCAAGTCTGCCCTCAGCGGGTGGGCTTCTGGAAATCCCGTCCGTCGAGTTCGATGATTCGAGCTGAGCTCGGCGCACCGGCGGACTCGGTCGCCACTTCACCATCGATGACAATCGGACGCATTCTGCTTGTCGTGGCGGCCACCGTCGGCATCCATCGCGCCGCGGCGAGCAGCACCAACGGCCGCAATGCCCATCGGGTGACCGGCATCAGCAGCAAAATACCGAAGACCGAGGTGACCAATCCAGGAACGAACAGGGCAACCGAACCTATGGCGAAGAGCACACCGTCCGCCACGGCAACGCCTGGAGAACGCTCCCCACGGGAGGCGGCTCGGAGACCCTCCATCACCCGCTTACCCTGTGAACGCACCAGGATCAGGCCAAGCGCGGAACCTGCCAGAAGCAGAAGAACGGTCCACAGGACGCCGATCGCACTGCCGACGGCCACGAGGGCCGCGACCTCGATGATCACGTAGAGGATGAAGAGCGCAAACATTGTCGTTCCTTTCGTTGCCTGCACTGACAACGGACGACACCGTCGAATTACTCCCCGAACTTCATGGCAATCGGGTAACAATCAGGACCGTGGCCGGACCAGGCCGGTCTCGTAAGCCAGAACCACCGCTTGCACTCGATCTCGAAGGCCCAACTTCGTCAGCATTCGACCGACGTGCGTCTTGACAGTTGCCTCGGACAACACCAGTCCCCTCGCGATCTCCGCGTTGGACAAACCAGTGGCGAGCAGCCCGAGCACCTCCCGTTCGCGGTCTGTGAGCGTGTCGAGCACACCGGGATCCTGGATCGGGGCCGACTCCTCCGCGATGAATCTCGTGAGCAGTCGTTTGGTGACCTTCGGCGACACGACCGCATCGCCCGCAGCAACGCTTCGAATGGCTGAGATCAGATCCTCGGGCGGGGTGTCCTTGAGCAGGAATCCGCTTGCACCAGCTCGCAATGCTCCCAGCACGTGTTCGTCCAGGTCGAATGTCGTCATGACAAGCACTCGAGAGGATGCGCTGGAAGAGGTGATCTGCGACGTCGCAGTCACTCCGTCGACTCCGGGCATGCGAACGTCCATGAGGACAACGTCCGGGGTGAGTTCGAATACCGCCTTGACCGCCGATTCGCCGTCGGCTGCCTCACCTACGACGTCGATGTCGTCCTGGGCATCGAGGACCATCGCAAGTCCCATCCGCATCAGCTGTTGGTCGTCGACTATGAGCACAGAGATCGGCACCGAGACAACCTAACGCTATTCGAGGGGTAACTCCGCTCGTACGCGCCAGTGACCGTCCTCGGCGGGCCCTGCCTCGAGCGTGCCCTGCAGCACTGCGACTCTCTCCCGCATGCCCAGCAGCCCGTTGCCAGTTCCCTGGACCGTGCTCGTGGACACTCCGACCCCGTTGTTGACGATTTCGACGAGGACGTCCTCGTCTCGTCGGGTTACGGACACCCTCGCCTTGGGTGCGTGGCCACCGTGACGCAGCACATTCGTCAGAGATTCCTGCACCAGTCGATGGATTCCCAGACTGATTGCCGGGCTGATGTCGTCGAGGTTTCCCGTTTGCTCGATCTCCACGTTCAGCCCCGCCCTGGACATCATGTCCACTACCTTGGCCAGACCTGCAGTCCCGTAGAGCGGCATGTCGTCGACGTAGGGGTTGGTGCGCAGAAGTGCCACGGTTCGGCGGAGCTCAGCGAGAGCTTGCCTGCCGGTCGCAGAAATGTTCGCGACAGCCTGCTCCGCCCGATCAGGATCCTTCCGAATTGCATAGGACGCGCCGTCCGCCTGCACGACCATGACACTGACGCCATGCGCGATGACGTCGTGAAGTTCACGTGCGATGCGCGTTCGCTCCATTGCGACCGCTTCCTCCGCACGGCGGTCACGATCGTATTCCGCTACCGCGAGTCGCGCTTCGACCGCTTCGTCGTATGCCCTTCTTGCGCCGAGAAACTCGGCGGCGACCCATGCAAGCGAATACATCAGGACTGTGAACAGCACTGTGGAAATAGGTTCCTGACCGAAAGCGAGCAATCCGACGATCGCATCGCCCGTCAGCGCGACCAGGTAGATCGCTGCGTCGCGACGCCCGACGTACACGACGAGGGTGTAGAGCATGATCGGTAGCGCGAGTAGCGACGGATGAAGGTTCGTGGACTCTCCGACCCCCATGCCGGCGAGGCTGCTGAAGAGCGATGCGGTCAACACCGATCCGGCCACGATGCGCGGGTGCCGACGCCTCCAGGCGACCGGAACTGACACTGCAACTGCGACAAGAATGTAGAGCGGCCAACTGCGCATCTCGGAGTTGCCGAAGAAGGCAATCGCGTCGAATACGAAGAGAATGCCCGCCAGGAGCGAATCCGCAACGAAGGGCTTGCCCCTGAGCCATAAGCTGAACCTGCGCATGTGATTGAGTTTGCCGCATGACGGCAGCCGACTGGGGATTGTTGATGGTCGCTGCACTCGCGGCAGGATGGGTCGATGCAGTTGTCGGCGGTGGCGGTCTCATCCTGCTCCCTGCGCTCCTCGTCGTCGCGCCTGGACTCACCGCTCAGGCGGCACTGGCTACCAACAAGATGACTGCCGTTTTCGGGACCTTCACCGCGGTCGTGACGTTTACGCGCAAGATCAAGCTCGACTGGCATGTCATGGCCCCGGCAGGCATTGCCGCTGCTGCTACGTCGGCGTGCGGCGCGGCTGCAGTGTCATTGATCGACCGGGACTTGTTCATCCCCATCATCATGGTTGTCCTGGTGGGCGTCGCGGTCTTGGTCACTGCGCGACCGACGATCGGAACCGTCGCCGGGGATCACCCTCCCACTCGCCGGAAGTTCGTGCTCGTGGTGTTCTTGGCCGCTGGTGGATTCGGCTTCTACGACGGCATTCTCGGTCCAGGTACGGGAACCTTCTTCATCATCGCGTTCGCGACTCTGTTGGGCACCGAGTTCGTGCGCAGCGCCGCGATGGCGAAAGTCCTGAACCTCGGTTCGAATCTGGGGGCCCTCGCGTTCTTTGCGGTCACCGGCCATGTGATGTGGCAGTTGGGAGCCGCCATGGCCGCGTGCAACGTGGTCGGTGCGCTGATCGGATCGCGTACCGCCCTGTCCAGAGGGTCCGGCTTCGTCAGAATTGTGTTGCTCGTGGTGGTCATCGGCATGGTTGTACGCCTGGGATGGCAACAATTCGGCTAATCTCGGTCCCTGTGACTCAGTTGTCGAAACGGCACGTCGACCCGGACTTCATTGCGCTTCCGCTACGAGAGCTCGCAAGCGCCGCGCTCGACGCCGCGCAGCGGGCAGGCGCGACACACGCGGACTTTCGTGTTCACCGCCTCGTCACACAGTCACTCAACCTCCGAGACAGCGTGGTCCAGGCCGCCGTCGACAGTTCTGAAATAGGTCTGGCGGTGCGCGTCGTCGTAGACGGAACATGGGGCTTCGCATCACAATCCGAATTGTCGGTCGCTGCTGCGGTCGACGCTGCGCGGTCAGCAGTGGGAGTGGCGACCGCGTTGCGCGCACTCAACCGGGAGTCTGTCGAGCTCGCCGCGGAGCCCATCTATTCCGATGCCACATGGGTCTCTCGGTACGACATCGATCCGTTCGACGTACCGACGAACGAGAAGGTCGACCTCCTCGCCGCGTACTCGGACTCGCTGCGATCCGCTGAGGGGATCGACCACGTCACCGCGTCCGTCCTCCAAGTGAAAGAGCAAAGCTTCTATGCGGATCTGGCGGGCAGCACGATTACACAGCAGCGCGTGCGCCTACACCCACAGCTGGAGGCAACGACAGTCGACCAGGAGGCAGGCGCGTTCGAGACCATGCGCACGCTTGCGCCGCCGGTGAGCCGGGGTTGGGAGTACCTGGGCCAGGAAAGCACGTGGGACTGGGCCGACGAACTCGAACGAATCCCGTATTGGCTGTCGGAAAAGGTCAAGTCTCCGTCGGTCGAACCCGGGCCCAAGGATCTCGTGATCGACCCCACCAACCTCTGGCTGACCATTCACGAATCCGTCGGACACGCAACGGAGTACGACCGGGCAATCGGCTACGAGGCGGCGTACGCAGGAACGTCCTTCGCAACACCGGACAAACTGGGAAAGTTGAAGTACGGCAGTCCCTCCATGCACGTGACGGCAGATCGGACCGAAGAACACGGACTTGCAAGCACCGGATTCGACGACGATGGCGTCGCCGCACAGCAGTGGGACCTGGTCCGCGGCGGCATACTCGTCGGGTACCAGTTGGACCGCGTCTTCGCGCCGCGCCTGGGCCTCGAACGTTCGAACGGCTGTTCCTACGCTGACTCACCGCACCACGTTCCAATACAACGAATGGCGAACGTGTCTCTGCAACCGGATCCTGTCGTCGATCGCACCATCGACGATCTGGTCTCTCGAGTCGAGGACGGGATCTACGTCGTGGGAGACAAGTCCTGGTCGATCGACATGCAGCGGTACAACTTTCAATTCACCGGGCAACGGTTCTTCCGAATCCGCAATGGACGACTTGACGGGCAGCTTCGTGACGTCGCGTACCAGGCCACAACGACGGATTTCTGGGGTTCGATGGAGGTCGTCGGAGGTCGATCGACGAGGCGGTTGGGCGGTGCATTCAACTGTGGAAAGGCGCAGCCGGGTCAGGTGGCTGCGGTGAGCCACGGATGCCCCGCAGCGTTGTTCCGCGGAGTCAACGTGTTGAACACCCGAACGGAGGCGGGCGCATGATTCCCGGCCACGAACTGGTAGGACGTGCACTCGCCGCTGCCACCGTCGAAGAGACGATCGTCATCGTTACCGATTCGAGTGAGGCCTCGCTGCGGTGGGCCGGGAATTCGATGACGACCAACGGCATCTCCACACTGCGACGGTGGACAGTGGTGTCGATCGTGCGGGACAGCTCCGGTGCTCGTGTTGGCACGGTTTCCTCGACGTCGGTCGATCCTGAGGACATCGACGCGGTGGTGAAGGCCGCCGAAACGGCGGCTGGTGCGGCCGGTCTCGCCGAAGATGCGATGCCATTGATCACGGGTGACGGTGTTCCGGCCTCGTGGGATGCGCCTTCCGAACGAACCAGCATCGACGTTTTCGCTTCGCTGACCGGAGGTCTCGCGTCCGGATTCGACGGCGCCGACACTCTCTACGGATTTGCCCATCATCAGATCGAAACTGTGTGGTTGGGCTCGTCGACCGGCCTCAGAAAGCGCTACACACAACCCACGGGTTCGGTCGAGATCAACGGCAAGCGAGGCGATGCCAGCGCTTGGGTCGGCGCCGGCACTCCGCTCTTCGGCGACATTGCCATCGAGAAGTTGCTCGTCGAACTGTCCGCGCGCCTCGACTGGGCTTCGACGAGCATCGAACTTCCAGCGGGACGGTATGAGACAATTCTGCCCCCCTCCGCGGTCGCGGACCTCATGATCTACCTGATGTGGACCATGGAGGGGCGCGGCGCGGAAGAGGGGCACACCGCACTGTCCAGAGCAGGCGGAACGAGGATCGGAGAGAAGCTAGGACGTCTCCCCCTGACGCTTTACTCGGACCCGCGAGCGGCCGGCCTCGAGTACTCGCCCTTTATCGCGACCGGATCCTCGAACGATTCGGTGTCCCTGTTCGACAACGGGATGCCGACGTCGCGAGTGGATTGGATCAAGGGCGGCGTCATCAACGCGCTGGCCTACCCGCGATTCGCGGCAGAGCGGTTCAACGCACACGTGACGGTGCCCGGAGACAACCTCATCCTGACGGGTGCCGACGCCGGTATCGACGACATGATCGCCCGAACCGAACGTGGACTGCTCTTGACCACGCTCTGGTACATACGCGAAGTCGATCCCACAACGCTGTTGCTGACCGGCCTCACGCGGGATGGCGTGTACTCCATCCAGGACGGTAGGGTCATCGGCGCCGTCAACAACTTTCGATTCAACGAAAGTCCGCTCGACCTGCTGCGCCGTGTCACCGAGGCCGGGGCAACGCAGCCCACCTTGCCCCGGGAGTGGAAAGACTGGTTCACTCGGACTGCAATGCCACCCTTACGTATTCCTGACTTCCATATGTCCTCGGTGAGTGCGGCTCAATAGTCACTCACTCGGTCCGGACACCTCGAGCGCGATGTTGTCGGGATCGCGGAACTCCAAGATTGCCAGACCTGGGCCACCTACCTTGATCGGCTCGTGTGCAATACCGAGCCGATCAAGCGTCGCTACTGCATCGTGCAGGTCCTGGTTCGTGTCGACACCGAAGCTGAGGTGGTCGAGGCCGGCTCGGTCCTCGTCGAAGGTATCGCCGTCGGCTGCTACCGGCCTGAGTCCGAACAATCCACCGGCGAACTTGTAGATCACTCCGCCGAAAAGGAACCACAGAGATTTCTTGGTTTCTTCGTCGGCGTTCGGATCCCACTCGAAGGCCACCTCGAACCCGAAGACGTCGTCATAGAACTTGCGTGAGGTTTCGATGTTGCTGACCGTGAGACGGACGTGGTGGAAATCTGATGCTGCGATCGGCACAGTGGTGCTCCGTTCTGGTGGGTTACTACTTATCGGTGCCCGACACCGCCCTGCTGTGGATTACAGGTCGCCGATCACGCGTGTACCCGATACTCGCAGGCGGAATCCTCGATGCTCAGAAGCGGGCCACGAGGGTGTTCTCGCGCCGAGCTATCCACCATCGGTCCCCGTGGCGTACGAGTACGTACAGAGCTGTCATCTCGGCCGCCTCGCCGGACTCGGCCAACTTCTTCGAGGACCATGCACGCTTCTGGGCTACGGCGACATCGGAACCGACATAGGCGAGAGCGAACGGTTCGTAGTAGGCCGTCGCGTCGGCAAGCGCACCATCGAGGCTCAGCATTGTGGCCTCTCGTATCGCAGCTGCGCCTTCGAGTACGACTCCGATGGCCGTGACGACGATCGCGTCCTCCGCGAAGTGGGCAACTGAAAGCTCGACGTCGTTGCCGTTGAAGCCCCTCTCGACGTCGCTGATGATGGCACGGATTTCGGCGTCGTCGCGTGGCGACAATTTCACGGTCACTTCGGGTGTCGATTCGGTCATGCGCACAGCATGCAACCTCGAGTTTGCTCGAGGTCAATCCCTGGCTTCAGCCGCAGAAGAGGTGCGGATGTGAACCGATTTCCGCGAATAGGGGTGCGTCTGTGCAGGATTGGTGACTTTGTCGGTGGGGTGGGTTACAGTTCCAGCAG
>NZ_JBMDIX010000068.1:0-14927 GCF_057808915.1 Rhodococcus sp. FG69
TCACTGACAGCCGCCGCATCCACGCCCGCTGCCGCGGTGTTGTGTCTGGTGGTGGTGCCTGCCGCACTCCCCGTATCGAACATACGTTCGAGACTATCGGGCCCCACCGACAGGTCTTCCGGCGTCGAAATCCAGTGTCGACGTGATGGAAATCGGTGGCACGTGCATCCGGTGACCGAGGACTCGATTGAGCGAGTCGCCACCGGGTACCCGAGTTCTCATGACTGCCCAGAACCCCGAACCCAATGACACTGCCGGCCTCGAAGCCGGTGGCGGTGTCACGCCCGGGGACACTCCACCAGCAGAGTCGAGCGTTGGTGGACCGCAGCACGAACCACCGCAGCGAGGGCTTGCGCTACCGATCGTGTTTCTCGGCTTGATCGGCCTGATCGTGGTGGTCATCGTCCTCGGACTGATCGGCAGGATGGTCGGGCTCTTCTGACGTCTGGTCCCTCGATTGGGCTCGACACATCTGGTCTGCTGCGAGAAGAGTCGGCAGGATCGTCGCGTGACGTAGCAGGAACGTGCGCTCGTCGAGTTTCTTGCGTCGGAGCCACCCGGTGACTTCGCTGTTGTGTTTGCTTGCGTTGCATGACGAGCACGCAGGAACCACGTTCCCGAGGGTGTAGCGGCCGCCACGCGAAACGGGAGTGATGCAGTCGCGCTGCAGTGCCAAGTTCGTCGCCTGGCAATATGCGCACCCTCCCCAGGCGGCGACAAGGTCTGCCCACTGCGAGGCGGTGAGGTCATTGTCTACACGGGCAAGCCGTCGTTGCCGCCGTTTCGCGTACCGCGCGCGAGCTGCTGTCGGCAGCGTGGCAGTTGGGAACTTGCGGCGAGGGTGCACACCTTGACGGTACTTCGCGCACTCAGGAACAGATCAGTACAGCGGCCAGCCCTCTTCCGGGCCGAGGACGCGTTCGATGCGGGTTCGATTGACCTTCGCGAGCTCGTCGCGCATCACCTTGCGCTCGGTTTCGTGACTGTTGTCGAGCCGGTGGCCGACGTCGATGAGAACTTCGCGGGGCTCGTCACCGCCACCGGGGAGGGCTGCCGAGCAGACGATGTATCCGTAGCCGAACCGCTCGATGTACATCCGGCAGGCGTCGATGAATACGCTCTGTGTGGCTACGTCCATTCCCGCACACGTCCGTCCGACCGGCCGGTGCGTCGAAGCGATATGGTCGATGTCTGCGTCCGACAGTTCCCCGAGTTCTGCGTCCGCTCGCGAGAACAGTTCCGCGTGCGATCGGTAGGGACGAGCGTCGGCAACTCGCGACGCCCACGTGTGCGAACAGCAGCATTCGTAGAGTGCGTGCACCGCCTTGCGACGCGGCAGGTCGTTGAACGTCTCCAGCCCGAGTCCTTGGTGCATCATCATGATGAGAATCATGGGCCGCTCGAGGCGTGAACTCCAGGTCTGAGCAGGGTCTTAGCCCAGGTGTAACGCGGCGTAACACAGCATGGGTATCTGTGGTCCTGCCGGAACGACCCCATTAAGTAGGCTCGGCGACATGACGGAACGCAACTGGAACGCATTCTCGGTCGAGATTTCCGACCATATCGCGACGGTGACACTGCTCGGGCCCAGTAAGGGCAATGCCATGGGCCCTGACTTCTGGAGCGAGTGCCCGCAGTTGTTCGCTCAGCTCGATGTCGATCCGGATGTCCGAGCAGTGCTGCTCACGGGTTCCGGAAAGCACTTCACCTACGGCCTGGATCTGGCTGCGATGGGTGGAGAGTTCGCGCCGCTGATGGCGGACAAGGCGCTTGCAGGTCCTCGCACGGTGTTCCACGACATGATCAAGCGGATGCAGCTGGCGACGAATGCTGTCGCGGACTGTCGCAAGCCCGTTGTGGCTGCCGTGCACGGCTGGTGCATCGGCGGGGGACTCGACCTCATCAGCGCCGCGGACATTCGATACGCGAGTGCCGACGCGAAGTTCAGCGTGCGCGAGGTCAAGGTGGCCATCGTGGCGGACATGGGCTCACTTGCGCGGCTTCCTGCCATCATCGGTGACGGCCACCTGCGCGAACTCGCCTTGACAGGCAAGGACATCGATGCGGCCCGCGCGGAAAAGATCGGCCTGGTCAACGACGTTTTCGACGATTACGACGCGTTGCTCGTGGGTGCCCGTGCGACGGCGGCCGACATCGCCGGCAACCCTCCTCTCGTCGTTCACGGCATCAAGACCGTGCTCGATCATTCGAGGTCCGCGGCGGTCGACGACAGCTTGCGCTACGTCGCGGCGTGGAATGCGGCTTTCCTTGCCTCGAACGATCTGACGGAGGCCATCACGTCGGTGTTCGAGAAACGTCCGGCCGACTTCAGTGGCAGCTGACATGGGTGTGGAGCCCGACGTCGACACAGCCGAGGAGCTCGGTACTCAGCTCGTGCGGTTGCAGCGAATTCGTGATCGCAAGCTTGCTCAACTGTCCGCCGAATCCGGAGGCGTCGAAGGTGCCGCGTTCGTCTGTCTGTTCCGGCTGGTACGCGACGGACCGATGCGATCGAGCGAGTTGGCTGCCCTGGTGAACTCCGACCCGTCGACTGTGAGCCGGCAGGTAGCGCAGCTGGTGGAGCACGGCCACGTCGAACGCGTTCGCGACGAAAAAGATGGTCGTGCTTACGTTTTGGCGGCGACCGACTCCGGACGTAATGTTGCATATCGATTGCATCGCAAGCGCACGGCGCATCTCGCGCTCGTCCTGGAGGACTGGTCGTACGAGGATCGGGTGTCGTTGGTCGAACTCATGGACCGCTTTCTGACCGACTACGAACGGGTGAAGCCGGGCGGTAACTAGGAACGATCGTACGGTTCGCGTACCTGCGGGTGAAGCTGCGAATCGGGTAGGGAGGAGTGGTGCTGGGAATCACCGGTCGGTGGATTCCACGCACTCTGCGTGGGCGAACGGCGCCCAATCCGGCAGTGCGACTCGAGCGCAAGGTCGGTCGCGGGATTGCGGTACTGGTGCCCGTGTTCGCCATCATCGGCACAGTCGTCTTGTTCTCCGGGGAGGGGCCTTCCACAGGGGCTGCGAGGTCTGTATGCGTGGTCGTGTTGCTGTCCACCATCCCGGTCGGCATCTGGTGGTGGGTGTACGGACGAGACGTGGTCCGGATGCCGGGATGGTTCGTGTTCTACGCCGACGTCGGGGTCGCGACGGTTCTGCTCACGTTCGCCCAGCGTGGACTCGCGCTGCACGCAACCGGCCTGTTCGCGGTCATCGGAATCTACATCGCGTACTTCTCCAGCAAGACCGTTCTTCGCGCGCATTCCGTATTCGTCAGCGTCGTTATCGTTGCGTTCGCGGTCGCTGCCACGTTCGAGGGGAGGCATTCCCCGTTGTCGATACTGGCTCAGACGTTGGTTGTCCTGGTCGTCGCCAATTCCGTTCTGGTGTTTCGCGCCGTGATCAAGGCGCAGTTGGAACTCGCGATCACCGACTCGCTCACCGGCCTGCTGAACCGTCGCGGCTTCGAGTTCCGGATCGAAAGGATGTTGACCGAGGCGAAACCCGGTGAGAACGTGACGGTGTTCGTCGTCGATCTCGATCGATTCAAATTCGTCAACGACTCGTGCGGCCATGCTGCTGGTGACGGCGTACTTCGATCCACCGCATTTCGGCTGGCACACGCCGTGCCCGAGGGCTCGTGCGTGGCACGAACAGGTGGCGAGGAGTTCACGATCGCGGTCTTGATGGAAGCGTCGGACGTGGTCGCACTTGCCGACTCCATCTCGGAATCGTTGAGCGAGCCGACGGACGAGATCTCGGTGACCGGCAGCGTGGGGGCGGCCATGATTTCGGTGGATCGGTGGAAAGCTCAACCGCCGCCGCATGCCTCGGAGATGGTGCACTCGGCGTTGCTGAAAGCCGACAACGCGATGTACGAGGCCAAGCGGGCCGGCGGCGACCAGGCGAAAGTGTTCGGAGTCTGAAGGATCGCCGCCGGGCTCAGCGCAGTGCGCTCTTGGGGTCGTTCCAGAGCTGGTCCGTGAAGTCCTCCAGAGCGACCAGAACCAAATTGTCCTCGGCCCGCCGCAGGATCGACTTGCTGGCGCGCACCTGCACGACATCGCCGGTCTTGTCCGTCATGCGCCACAGCGAGTCGGCGCGGGTGGCCACCGTCGTGAGGAACATGTCGGCGACGTTGACACCCTCGGGAGCCTGATCCGGGAAGATGTCGTGCAGGTGGAAGTCCGAACGCTCGGAGCGATCCGTTCCGAAGAGTTCGTCGAACGCCTCGTTGGCGAACACGATGCCACCAGTGGGGTCGACAGCGAGGATCGGAACCGGGATCCGATCCAGAACAACGGTGACGGGCAGGTCGGGAAACTGTGCCGGGTCGGATATGGCTCGTGACTCCGAGTTACGCCGCTCACCCGTCGTATTGCTGTCGGTCATATTTCTCCCCACCTGGTTACTTCGCTCGTCTTACCGTGTTTGTTCGTGTTGCCCCCGAGAAGTGTGTTCGAACTTCTCAGTGTTCCGGATTGTCCGCCAAACGCTTGAACGATGCAGCGATTTCGGCTTCTGCCTCGGCGCGACCCACCCAGTCCGCGGCCGTGACGTGCTTGTTCGGCTCCAAGTCCTTGTAGTGGACGAAGAAGTGCTTGATGGCGTCGAGTTCGAAGGTCGAGACATCTCCGAGGTCTTGGACGTGGTCCCAGCGCTTGTCGCCTGCAGGCACACACAGCACCTTGTCGTCACCGCCGGCCTCGTCGACCATCTTGAACATGGCGACCGGGCGGGCCTCGACGAGGACGCCGGGGAACACGGACTCGGGGAGCAGGACGAATGCGTCCAACGGGTCGCCGTCTTCGCCGAGCGTGCCTTCGATGAAGCCGTAGTCGGCGGGGTAGCCCATCGCCGTGTAAAGGTAGCGGTCCAGACGCACGCGACCAGTTTTGTGGTCGACCTCGTACTTGTTGCGCTGGCCCTTGGGGATCTCGATGGTGACGTCGAACGGCACGTGCAGCCCTCGCTCTTCTTCTACTCGCTTGGCGTCTCGTATGACGCACGATGGTGGCGGCGCAAGCGTACCGGACCCGAGGATACTGTTGAGGAAACTGCCACTGGGCAGATACGAGTGCGATGGAGGAACGGGTGGCGGGGTTGACCAAGCGATTTCTCGGCCCGACCGCCGGTCGCAAGCGACGTCGGACACGAATCTTGCTCGTTCTGGGTGTGATCGTGGTTCTCGCCGCGGGTGGTACTGCGGTGGCCGCGATAGTTCCAGGCGCGTCCGGCAACGACTCGGCTGCTCCGACAGCGCCCGAACCGGACCCGGTGATGCTCGTACCGGCCATCGCCCCCATTTCGGATTCCGCTCCGGCACCGACCGAGGTGGGACTTGCCGACGCGCTGGCCCCGGTTGTCGGCGCTCCCGGGCTTGGCTCGTTCACCGGAGTTGTCGCCGACGCCGGGACAGGCCGCGTCCTCTGGTCCCAGGGTAGTGACACACCGATGACTCCTGCCTCGACGGCCAAGGTGCTTACGGCTGCCGCCGCGATGCTGGCGTTGTCGCCGGAACACCGAGTGACAACCCGGGTCGTCAAGGGTGCGAGCGACGGTGAAATCGTCATCGTCGCAGCGGGCGATCCCACGATCACAGCGCAGCCCACGGGTAGCCCAGGCTTCTATCCGGGTGCGGCGCGCATCGACGACATGGTCGAACAGATCGCGCGGTCGGGAACTCCAGTCGACCGCATCGTCGTCGACACCTCCAGCTACGACGGTCCGACGATGGCGCAGGGATGGTTCACGCCCGACGTCGCCGCCGGCTACATCACCCCGATCGAACCGATCATGATCGACGGTGGCCGATCGGTGCCGTTGGAGGACGAGTCGGCGCGCAGTGCCGAGCCCGCACTCGACGCGGGTAGAGCGCTTGCCCGTGGCCTCGGTATCGACCCTGCCCGGGTATCCATCGGCACGGCACCGGAGGGCGCCGACCAGGTCGCCAGCGTGCAATCCGCTCCGTTGCGTGACCGTCTCGGACAGATGATGGGCAGGTCCGACAACGTCCTGGCCGAGGCGGTCGGTCGCGAGATAGCGATCGAGACCAACACTGCGGCGTCGTTCGCCGGGGCGGTGGATTCCGTCGGACAGACTTTGTTCGCCGCAGGCTACGACCTGACCGGAATGAAGTTGCACGACCTGAGCGGACTTTCCGTCGACGATCTGATCCCCGCCAGAATCCTCGATCAGATCTTGACCTCGGCCGCGGGTTCGGAGAAGCCGGAGTTACGGCCGATGCTCGACTACCTGCCCGTCGCGGGGTCGACAGGCACGCTGACGGATCGCTACGCAAGCAACGACCGCGTCGGCGCCGGATGGGTGCGCGCCAAGACTGGCACACTGTCAGCAGCAAGCGCCCTCGCCGGGTACGTCGTCGACGTCGACGGCAGGGCACTCACGTTCGCTCTGATGTCCAACGATGTGCCGCCGGAAGTCTCGCGGCCGGCGTTGGATGCGGTGGCGTCGACGCTCAGAATGTGTGGCTGCCGGTGATGTTCAGCAAAGATTCGAAGACTCTCCACACGGACGCGGCAGTTCACCATGAGGATGCCGCGAACTCCGACACGGATTCGAATGGGCTCAGCGTCTCGGTCGATTGGGCGCTGGCGTCGAAGACCGGGGCAAAGTTGGCGCCGAAGGAACCGTCGACGTCGCGCTACACAGCGGATGCGGTGTTCGCCGAACTTGCCGCCGCGTCGATTCGTGCCGAAGGTCCGGTCCGTGACACCACTGGTCTGGCCGACGGTCTGCCGGTGCCGGAGGCGCAGATCGTGGGTCGCGCCGGGTGGATCGAGGCGGCCGCAGCCTCGATGAAGCACTTGACCGGCGAGTCCGGTGCCGAACCTTCCGGCCTGCTCGCAGGTAAACCTGCAGGTCTGCAGGCGGGCGCGATGCTCGCGTTCCTGTCGAGCGCAATTCTGGGACAGTACGACCCTTTCACCGGTGAGCACGGAACGCTTCTGCTCGTCGCACCGAACATCATCGCCGTCGAACGTGCGCTTCGAGTTCCACCGAGCGACTTCCGCTTGTGGGTGTGCCTGCACGAGGTGACGCACCGGGTCCAGTTCTCGTCGGCGCCGTGGCTCGGCGAGTACATGCGGAGCTCGGTAGCCGTGCTGTCCGACGGAGTGGACGAGCCGATGAGCGAGTTCGCATCGCGGCTGACGAACGCGTTGAAGAACCGGAAGGAATCCAACAAGGCCGAGGACGCGGGCATCGTCGGGCTGCTGCGGGCGACGCAACCTGTGGTGGCGCGCGAGGCCATCGACCGGCTGCTGGTGCTCGGTACGTTGTTGGAAGGTCACGCCGATCACGTCATGGACGCGGTCGGCCCGGCGGTCGTTCCGTCGGTTGCGCAGATCAGAAGTGCATTCGACGCTCGTCGACGACGTAAGCAGAATCCGCTGCAGAGAGTGATTCGCGCACTGCTCGGCATGGACGCGAAGATGGCGCAGTACGTTCGAGGGAAAGCCTTCGTCGATCATGTGGTCACGACGGTCGGAATGGAGCAATTCAACACGATCTGGACCGACGAGACCACGCTGCCGTTGCTCGACGAGATCGAGAATCCCGACCGGTGGATCGCGCGCGTACTGGGCTGATGCTGCCGGAAGAGCCAGCAATCCTCGCCGTTCGGCACGCGGTTCGTGCCTGGACGCAGAGGCGTCCGGGGCCGGTTGCCGTCGCGCTGTCGGGTGGAGCGGATTCGTTGGCGCTGACGGCCGCGGCGGTCGCCGAAGTTCCTCAGGTTGTGGCACTCGTCGTCGATCACGGGTTGCAAGCGGGTTCGGCAGACGTAGCGGCGAGGGCCGCCCAGCAGGCCACTACGCTCGGCTGCATCGACGCAATCGTGCAGACGGTGACTGTCGGCACCGCAGGCGGGATGGAAGCGGCAGCGCGACGGGCGCGCTATGCCGCGTTGGAGCAGGCGCGCGGAGATCTTCCGGTTCTCATCGCTCACACACTCGATGACCAGGCCGAAACAGTGCTCCTCGGACTGTCACGAGGATCCGGTCCCCGTTCGATCGCCGGGATGTCGCCGTGGGATGAGCCGTGGGGACGACCATTGCTCGACGTTCGACGGTCGGTGGCGAGGCAGGCCTGCGTCGAACTGGGTGTGATTCCGTTCGAGGATCCGCATAACTCCGACGCGGCGTTCTCCAGAGTGCGGTTGCGGCACGAGGTATTGCCGCTGCTCGAGGACGTTCTCGGCGGCGGTGTCGCCCAGGCGCTCGGACGAACTGCAGCGCAGGTCCGCGAGGATTCGCAGGTTCTCGACGCTTTGGGGGTGGAACTCCTCGACTCGGCGAGTGTCGGTGACGAACTGACCGTGACGGCGCTCACGGGCGTCCCACCGGCGCTTCGGCGTCGTACGATACGTGCCTGGCTGCTACGTCGCGGAGCAAAGGATATGTCGGACAGGCAATTACGACTCGTCGACGATCTCGTCGGCGACTGGCGCGGTCAGGGCGGGGTCGCCGTGAGCGGTGCGCCCGCAGGTGCCAGGTTGGTGGTGGGGCGTCGACATGGCAGGCTTGCGACGGAGCTGGAGTGGAGCCTGCGGAATGACTCTTGATTGTGTGGAGCCTGCGGACAGGTTCTACAGAGAATCCGTGAACCAACGAGAACCTACGAAGGGACCGCCGTGTACGAGGGCGACATCGAATCCATTCTCATCTCCGAGGAACAGATCAAAACCCGCACCATCGAGCTTGCCGAAGAGATCGCCAAGCGGTATCCGGAGGACGCGCCCGAGGGTGATCTTCTTCTGGTCGGTGTTCTCAAGGGCGCCATCATGTTCATGACGGACTTCGCTCGCGCGCTGCCCATCCCGACGCAGCTCGAGTTCATGGCGGTCAGTTCCTACGGATCGTCGACGTCGTCGTCCGGTGTCGTCCGCATCCTCAAGGACCTCGATCGCGACATCAACGGACGCAATGTGCTCATCGTCGAGGACATCATCGATTCCGGACTGACGCTGTCGTGGCTCAAGCGCAACCTGGCGACGCGTAATCCTGCATCGCTGTCGGTCGTGACGCTGCTGCGCAAGCCCGACGCGATCAAGGTCGACGTCGAGGTCGCCAACGTCGGCTTCGATATCCCCAACGAATTCGTGGTCGGATACGGTCTCGATTACAACGAGCGGTATCGCGACCTCCCGTACATCGGCACCCTCGAACCGCGCGTGTACGGCGGCTAGTTTCGCGAGACGACACGGCGTAGGGCGTCGAGATCGCGCTCGATCAAGCGGAAGATCGCGTACGACGCCACGAAGGCTGCGATGCCGCCGATGCACACAACTCGCACTACTCCGATGATGTCCGGAATATTCTCTGCAGGAACGAAAGTCAGGCCGGCAACCGCGACAAGTGGGATCGCGGCTGTGACGGTCAGGTAGCCGATGCTGCGGCGGCCGAGTGCGCGGAGGAGTGCCTCGTCGGCGCTCCCGGCTCGCCCAAAGGGCAAGAACGACGGATACAGGCACCGGATGGTGAACAGCGACACCAGAAAGAACGGGTATGCGGTCGCCATCGCGCCGCACACCACGAGTGACGCGATGAAGTGCACGTACGCCTGCGCAGGTACGGACCCTGCAGCGATCTGCAGCGAGAGCGGGAATGCGATTCCCGCGCACACCCACAGCCCGAGGCATACGGCCACGATCCGATCCGCAGCCAACAGTGTGTCGGCGCGGGCGTCGGCAAGTCGCTTCTCCGGCACTGTCCGGCCGGCGCGCAACGCTCGCGGAACGGCCAGCACCCGTCGAAAGAAGTAGACGATCAGTACGAGGCCGATCGGCCAGAAGAGGCCGTTGATCACTGCAGTCACGGTCTCGAAGCGATCCTGTGCGACGGCCGGCAGGTCACCGATGATCAGCGCCTTGTTGTGCTGATAGTTGTATATGGCGGCGACGGCATTGGGGATTCCGATCGCGGCAGTCATCACCGGAACGGTGAACGGCCGCAATCGAAATCGGGTGCTCGACGGCGGCGGGTCGACGAGATTTCGTGCGTGCTGGTCGAGGCACAAGTCGAACTGTTGCGCCAACTCCTGGCCGGTCGACCAGCGGTCCCCGACATTCGGCGACAGACACTCGACGAGAACTCTGCGCAACGTCGACGGGCACTGCGCTGGAAGTGTCGCGATCGCGGAGTCGGTGATGCCAGTGCGACGGGTGTCGAGCAGTCCGTCGATGACGGTTCGGTCGCCGTCCTCGACATTCGAATTCGAATCGTCGAACGGCTTGACCCCGGTCAAGAGCTCCCACAGCACGACCGCGAGTGAATACAGATCGCTCCGCGTGTCGAGGTCCTCCGCCCCACCGGGGCGACCAGGATGGCATGCCTCCAGCTGCTCGGGGGACATGTAGGACAGTGAGCCGCCGAAATACGCGACCGGGCTGTCACCGTCGACCTGTTCGGAAAAGCTGATGTTGAAATCCGCAAGCTTGGGCACGCCCTCAGCGGTGAGTAGCACGTTCGCCGGTTTGATGTCACGGTGCAGGACGCCCTGCTCACCCGCATAGTGCAAAGCCTCCGCGAGGCGCCGCCCGAGCCAGGCAACCGTCTCGGGCCACGACAAGCTGGAGAGAGATTCGCGCACAGTGGAATCGGTGGGGCGCAGGCTGCCTCTGGCGTCGAGTGCGGCGTCGACGGTGTCGAGAAGGAGAGTGCCGCTACGTTCGTCGGCCGGGCAGGCGCGCACGCGCTGGAGAAGATCGAGCAGGGTTCCGCCCGGTACGTACTGCATGTACAGGAGACGGAGGCCCTTGTCGGGCAGGACGCGTTGGTCGAAGACCCGGACGATGTAGTCGTGGTCGAGTTGCGCGAGCGTTTGCGGTTCGCTGCCGCGATCTTCCGAGATCTTCACCGCGACGATCCGTTGCATCGACCGTTGCCGAGACAGGAAGACCCGCGCGAAGGCTCCGCGGCCGAGGCCCATCAGGAGGTCGAAGTCGTCGACGCGATCGCCCACGTCGAGGTCTTCGAGTTCGTCGCTCGAGCCCGGCCGCGTCCACGCGAGGGCTCCGGCCGACGTGCCGGTCATGTCCGCGGTTGCGGGTCCGGCGACAGTGGCGATACCGCTGACGCTGATGCTGATCCGCGTCTCGCCAATCACGGTTTCTTCCAGCTCGGTCGTCCTCTGCTCGGTTGCCTCGCCGAGCATGGTGTTCAGCATTTCCGCGAGGTCGGCCGACTGCGCCGGATACTCGGCGGCGTAGAGCTGCGGGGAAACGGAGTCGCCGGCCTGGCGTCGGATGCAGAACTCCTCGTAGATCAGCCAGGCAGGAAGCGATGCGGCAGCAAGTTCCTCGAACTCGTCGCAGTACTGGTTCAGCCGCTTCGGAACGCTGGATCGTAGCCATCGTTCTTGCAGATCGACCGATATCAGTTGTTCGAGCAAGCGTCGACGAACGTCCGCGGTATCGGGAAGGAAGTTCGACAGGATCGGTGGGGTGAGTGGGTCACCGGTACGCGCGGCCTTCCACGCCCGGCGAAGTCGATCGGCGGGATCGTGGTCGGGAGCATCGTTCGAGTCGGTGCGGTTCGTGGCCGCAGCGGTCACCGTCGACGTCCCATCGGGTCGAGCCGATGGGACGTTGTCGTTGGCGGTGACCCGATCCGAGCCTGGCTGCACGCCCACAACCATAAACCTGCGGGAGGCGTTCTGCCTGGTAGAAGCGTAGATTCGAATACCGGGGGCGTTGGCGGGAGCAATCGAATTCGCGGCGTGACCCGAAGGGGTCGCCTTTGACACAATGGACGCTGGTCCGCAGGGGGCGTTCTGCGAGGTACTGGGGAACCTGTGAGGCGAGGCCGACGTTGGACTGGGGAGAAGCGTGATGCATGCAGCAGCACTGCAGGTCCATGGCCGCTGCACTGTGGGTCTGACTCATGTCAGGTCCATGCACTTCAGGTACATGGTGGCCGCTCGCGGTAGCCTGGGGCATCCGAGTGTGGCCGTGATCCACGCATCGGAGATGACTGGAAAGGACGAGGCCGTCTCGGCTGAAGCTGTATGAATCGGAAGACAGTTATACGGAACCTGGCCATCGTTTTCGGCATCCTGTTGGTGATCTTTGCCATCAGCTACTTCGGAAGCGACACTCGCGGCTGGAAGAGCGTCGACACCTCGGTGGCGATCGCGCAGCTCGACTCGCAGAACGTCGAGAAGGCGCAGATCGACGACCGTGAGCAGCAGGTCCGTCTATACCTGAAGAACGGCAACGAGGCGACCGGCAACGAGACGCAGATCCTTGCCAAATACCCGGACTCCGCATCGGAGACGATCTTCGACAAGGTCAGCTCCGACGGGCTCGAGAGCTACAACACCGTCGTGAGCCAGGACAGCTGGGTTTCGTCACTTCTGCTGTTCGTCTTGCCGATGATTCTTCTGCTCGGTGTGTTCATCTTCGTCATGAGTCGTATGCAGGGCGGTGGTCGCGGCGGTGTCATGGGCTTCGGCAAGTCCAAGGCGAAGCAGCTCAGCAAAGACATGCCGAAGACGACGTTCCAGGATGTCGCGGGCGCCGACGAAGCTGTCGAAGAGTTGTACGAGATCAAGGACTTCCTGCAGAATCCGGCCCGCTACCAGGCGCTCGGCGCGAAGATCCCGCGCGGCGTTCTGCTCTACGGCCCTCCCGGAACCGGTAAGACCCTGCTCGCGCGCGCTGTCGCAGGCGAGGCGGGCGTTCCGTTCTTCACCATCTCGGGTTCCGACTTCGTCGAGATGTTCGTCGGTGTCGGCGCGTCCCGCGTTCGTGACCTGTTCGAACAGGCCAAGCAGAACAGTCCGTGCATCATCTTCGTCGACGAGATCGACGCCGTCGGTCGCCAGCGTGGAGCAGGCATGGGCGGCGGGCACGACGAGCGGGAGCAGACGCTCAATCAGCTTCTCGTCGAGATGGACGGTTTCGGTGAACGAACCGGCGTCATCCTGATCGCCGCGACCAACCGTCCCGACATTCTCGACCCAGCTCTTCTCCGCCCCGGTCGTTTCGATCGCCAGATTCCGGTCGGAGCACCCGACCTTGCCGGTCGCCGCGCAATTCTTGCTGTGCACTCCGCGGGCAAGCCCGTCGCGCACGACGCCGACCTGGAGGGATTGGCCAAGCGCACCGTCGGTATGTCCGGAGCGGACCTGGCCAACGTCATCAACGAGGCAGCATTGCTCACGGCGCGCGAGAACGGCACCGTCATCACCGAGGCCGCTCTGGAGGAATCGGTGGATCGCGTCGTGGGAGGACCACGCCGCAAGAGCCGCATCATCAGCGAGCACGAGAAGAAGATCACGGCCTACCACGAAGGTGGGCACACGCTCGCTGCCTGGGCAATGCCGGACATCGAGCCCGTCTACAAGGTCACCATCCTGGCGCGTGGTCGTACCGGTGGTCACGCCATGACGGTGCCCGAGGACGACAAGGGGCTGATGACTCGGTCCGAGATGATCGCGCGACTCGTCATGGCGATGGGCGGACGCGCGGCGGAGGAACTCGTCTTCCACGAACCGACCACCGGCGCGTCCTCGGACATCGATCAGGCAACCAAGATCGCGCGTGCGATGGTCACCGAATACGGCATGAGCAGCAAGCTCGGTGCGGTCCGCTACGGCCAGGAGCAGGGCGACCCCTTCCTCGGTCGTTCGATGGGCGTGCAGTCCGACTTCTCGCACGAGGTCGCACGCGAGATCGACGAGGAGGTGCGCAAGCTCATCGAGGCGGCGCACACCGAGGCGTGGGCCATCCTCAACGAGTACCGCGATGTGCTCGATACGCTCGCCACCGAACTCCTCGAGCGGGAGACGCTGACGCGTAAGGACCTCGAGAAGATATTCACCGGCGTCAGCAAGCGTCCCCGGATCACCGCGTTCAACGACTTCGGCGATCGAGTCCCATCGGACAAGCCACCGGTCAAGACGCCAGGTGAACTCGCCATCGAACGCGGCGAGCCGTGGCCCCCTCAGCCGATCGCGCCGAAACTTGCTCCACCGCAGCAGTTCCCGCAGCCGAGCTACGCCGGACCCCCGCAGCTGTCGAAGGGTGCACCGGAGAGCTACAACGGCGGTAGTCGGCAGCACGGCTATCCCAGCGGTGCCCCGAGCAACGGTGCCTCGAACGGCGCTCGTAACGGTGGCGGATACAACGGAACTCCCAGCCACGGTGCTCCGAGCAATGGTGGCCCGAGCAATGGTGGCCCGAGCAATGGTGGCGCTCATACCGGCGGGTCCGGGCAGACCGGGACACCGTACGGAAGTGCGCCCTACAGCGGGGGCCAGAGCGGCAGCCCGCAGGGCAGTGGCGGTCAGGGCAACGGCGGTCAGAACAGTGGCGGCCAGCATTCGGGCGGTAATTACAGCGGTGGTTCCTACCGGAACCCGGAGCCACGGCCCCAGAGTTCGCGTCCCGATTACGGTGCTCCCGCGGGATGGTCGGCGCCGGGATGGCCGCCGCGTGATTCGTCAGGATCCGCCGGTGGTTCGGACAGCGTCGGCAGAAACGGCGGCAACCGCTACTCCGACCCAGTGGCGCCGTACCAGGCTCCGCCTACGTACCAGTCGCCGCAGTATCGTCCGCCGCAGTACCAGCCGCCGGAGTATCGCGATCCGAGCGGCGACCGCGAGGCGCCCAGTGGAGAGCAGCAGCCTCCGAACCCCGCGCCGCAGCATCGGGATCCCGCTGGATCGCAATGGGATCCACTCGGTGGCTTGCCCCTCGGTGGGCAGCCGGACCCGGATCGTCGTCCCGACGAACGGGAATCGGACCGGGAGGGTGACGAAGGTCCGCGTACCCAGCGATGGGAAGGTCCGAACGGCCACCAGTGAGCCAGTGATCTCCCGGCGATAGGCTGGAGTGGAGCCTGCGGAATGACCCGAAGGTTTGTGTGGTGGAGCCTGCGGAATGACCC
>NZ_JBMDIX010000069.1:0-14207 GCF_057808915.1 Rhodococcus sp. FG69
CCCCCCCCCCCCCCCCCCCCCCCGCTGCCTGTCTTCGATTACGAGCGGCGGAGCCGTACCAGTACCACGATCGCGGTGATCGCCATGACGACGGCCGTCGCGATCGATGCTGCGTGCATGCCATCGACGAATGCCACGTGCGCAGAGTTCGCCAGCGCATCCCCAAGATTGTCCGGCAACGTGCGTGCGAGCGCGATGGCGCCGCCGAGCGTTTCCTGCGCCGAATCCGCCTGCTCGCCACCTAAGTTCGACACATCGAGACCACGCCGGAAGAACGACATCACCACGGTGCCCAGGACGGCGACACCCAACGCGATGCCCAGTTCGTAGGCCGTCTCGGACACTGCCGACGCCGCTCCTGCTCGTTCGGGTTCGACGGCGTCGACCACCAGATTCGAGGTCAGTGTCAACGCGATACCTGCGCCCGCGCCGACGAGAACGAATCCAAGAATGAACAGCGTCGGTCCGCTGTCCACCCGAAGCCCGAACAACAACGCTGCACCGACGGCCGCCGCCGCGAGTCCTGCCCCCAGCACCGTTCCCGTGGACCAGATTCGGATCAGGTAGGCAGCCACCAGCGAGGTCACGATGCTCGACGCCGTACCGGGCAGCAAGAGCAGGCCCGCCTCGAGCGGGCTGTTGCCGAGGACCAGCTGCAAGTACTGGGCACCGAAGAACAGCACCCCCGCCAAGGCGAACACCGACAGGAAGTTGGTGAACACCGCAGTCGAGAACGACGGGTTCGCGAACAACCGGAGGTCGATCATCGGATCGGTCAGCCGCTTCTGCCGCCGCACGAACGCGATGCCCGCGACGATTCCTACGACTGCAGCGGCACTGTTCGCCACACTGATGCCATGTGCCGCTGTTTCCTTCACTGCGTAGACCAGCGGCACCAGGGCGAGCATCGACAGACCGGAACTGATCAGATCGAATTTGCCGGGGTTCGGGTCCTTCGATTCGGGAATCACCAGCGGACCGATTGCGATCAGCGCAAGCATGACCGGAATGTTGATCAGGAACACCGATCCCCACCAAAAGTGCTCGAGCAGCCAGCCGCCGACGAGCGGGCCCGCGGCCGCTCCGCCGCCTGCCATTGCACCCCAGAGTCCGATCGCCATGACCCGTTGCCGGGGGTCGGTGAAGATCGTTCTGATCAGTCCGAGCGTTGCCGGCATCAAGGTTGCACCCGATACGCCCTGCAGCACGCGGGCCGCGATCAGCATCTCCGGGCTCGTCGAGAATGCAGCCAGGACGGAGGCGATACCGAATCCGGCTGCGCCGATGAGAAGTAGCTTGCGTCGGCCGACGCGGTCGCCGAGGGTGCCCATTGTGATGAGCAGGCCGGCGAGCACGAACGAGTACACGTCGATGATCCAGAGCAACTGGTTGCTGGTCGGTGCCAGATCCGAGCTGATGAACGGGAGCGCCAGGTCCAGCACAGTCCCGTCTACAGCGATCAGCAGTACCGCGAACGCAAGGACGACGAGGCCGAGCCAATCCCTGAGCGTCGCCGCCCCCTGCACTTGTGCTGACTGTGTTCGTGCGGACTGTGGCTGCGTGCTGTGCAACTCACTCACGTGCTTCTTCTCCTCATGACTCCCCCGACTGCTGAACCGTCCAGCCGGTACAGCACACAGAGTACAGTGAACCGTCCAGCCGGTAAAGCGATTTAGGTAGGGTGAGCAGCATGTCATCCGACACCCGAGACCGAATCCTCGACGCCCTGGAGGAGATGCTGCTCGACCAGGGCCTGACGAAAGTGACGCTCGAGAACGTCGCAGCAAGAGCCGGAGTATCCAAGGGCGGTTTGCTGTACCACTTCAACACCAAGGACGCGATGATCGCCGCGATGGTGCGACGCCTCGGCGAACGCTCCGACGAGCAGCGCGCCCTGGCCGGCGAGGGCGGCACCTCCGTCGCCCAGTGGTATCTACAGCCCCCTGCGTCCATCTCCGACAAGGAGACAGCGCTGTACCGGTCCACGCTCGCGGTACTGCGCAGCGTCGACGGCAATCCCGGGGAGATTCACCAGGCCGTCACCGAGGTCATGCGCTTGTGGGACGAAGGACTACGTGCCGAGATCAGCGATCCGGTGACCGCCGAAATCGTCCGACTCGTCGGAGACGGCATCTACCTCGGGGCGTTGCTGGATCTGCCGCCCGTCGACCCGGACCTGCACCAACGAGTCGTCGAGCGGTTACTCGGACCAGATCACGTCAAGTAGCGGTAGGCCGGCGAACCCGGTTCCAGTTGTTCGACCCCGAGATGGGACGCACGCATGCGTTCGAGCAACGCGCTCAATCCCGTTGCAACCCCGAGTTCGATTCCGACGAGCGCCGCACCGGTCTCCCGATTGTTGCGTTTGACGTACTCGAACAGTGTGATGTCGTCGTCCGGACCGAGAACCTCATCGAGGAATTTTCGTAACGCTCCGGGTTCCTGCGGAAAGTCGACCAGGAAGTAGTGCTTGAGCCCGAGGTGGACCAGTGATCGCTCGAGAATCTCCCCGTAGCGGGACACATCGTTGTTGCCGCCCGAGATCAAGCACACCACGGTGCTTCCCGGTGTGACCGAGATCTGCTTCAGCGCAGCGACACTCAGCGCGCCCGCAGGCTCGGCGATCACACCTTCGTTCTGGTACAGCTCCAGCATCGCCGTGCAGATCGCACCCTCGTCGACCTGCGTCATCACGAACGGTCCGAACGCGTCGCTGCGTGCGGGGAACGTCGGCACTGCCACCAGCGGTAGCGACGCGTGCGACACCACTTCAGCGCCGAGCAGCCGTAGAGCTTCGTACGGAACATCGCCGATCCGGCGTACGGCGGCACCGTCGACGAAGGGATCGATATCGGACAGCGTCACCGGTCCGCCCGCCATCAACGCCGCAGTCATCGAAGCTGCACCCGACGGTTCGACTCCGACCAGAGCAGTGGCGGGTGAACGCTCCCGCAGATAGGTCGAGATCCCCGCGATGCATCCGCCGCCGCCGACCGGCATGACCACGGTGTCCGGCGCCGCACCCAGTTGCTCGACGATCTCGGCAGCGATAGTTCCCTGACCCGCCACCGTCCGCTCGTCGTCGAACGGCGGGACCATCGTCGCACCGGTGCGAGCGGCGTCCTGCGCTGCAGCCGCGGCCGCGTCGTCGAAGGTCTCCCCGACGACGATGAGCTCGACGAACGGGCCGCCATGCACGCGGATCCGGTCTCGCTTCTGCTTAGGAGTGTTGACCGGCACGTAGATTCGCCCGCGTACCTGCATCGAACGGCACGCGAACGCGACGCCCTGCGCGTGGTTTCCTGCGCTCGCCGTGACGACGCCGGCAGCCAACTCCTCAGGCGTCAGCTGCGCCATCAGGTTGTATGCACCGCGGATCTTGTACGAGCGAACGATCTGGAGATCTTCACGTTTGAGGTAGACATTCGCGCCGGTGGCAGCGGACAGGCGCTCGCAGAACTGCAGCGGCGTTGCCGCGACGACGTCCGAAATTCGACGAGCAGCCACATCGATGTCGTCCGCAGACACTGCGAACGATCGACTGCTGGACACGACGTCAGACGAGTTGGACACCCGTCCATGCTGCCACCAGCGCCGATTCGGCTCCTAACCGGGACTAGCCACGAGGCGAAAACTGCGAAGGAAGCGGCACGTTCCGCAGATTCGACTTCGCCATCTGGACCGCTTCCCCGACGCCGCCGTTCATCACCATCCGCGACATGGCAAGAGCGAATCCCTTCACTTGCTCACCGGTGATGCTGGGCGGCAACGACAGAGCATTGGGATCGGTGACGATGTCCACCAGCGCCGGACCGTCATGATCGAGTGCGGCACGAATCCCGGATTCCAGATCTCCTGGCTGTTCTATCCTCCGCGAGAAGATGCCCAGCGCTGCCGCCACGGCCGCATAATCGGTGGCGGGGACGTCTACGCCGAAGTCGGGAATACCGTCGACCAACATCTCGAGCTTCACCATCCCGAGCGTCGAATTGTTGAACACGACGATCTTCACCGGCAATCGATACATCGCTACCGTCACCAATTCGCCCAGCAGCATCGACAGCCCACCGTCGCCGGACATGGAGACCACCTGCCGCGACGGGAATGCCACCTGCGCGCCGATTGCATGGGGCAGCGCGTTGGCCATCGAGCCGTGCAGGGCCGAAGCGATGAATCGTCGTTGTCCGTTGGGGTTGAGATAGCGCGCTGTCCACACGTTGCACATGCCGGTGTCGGCGGTGAAGATCGCATCCTCGGCGGCGAGATCGTCGAGAATGGACGCCGCGTACTCGGGGTGGATGGGCGTACGCTGCTTGACCGGCTTGGTGTACGCACCGACCACCTTCGTCATGAGCTTGTCGTGCCGATCGAGAGTCCGCTCCAGGAACTTCCGGTCGGTCTTTCGCTCCACCAACGGCAGCAGGGCAGCCAACGTGCTCTTCGAGTCACCGTGGACCGCGAGATCGAGACTCGTTCGGCGCCCCAGCTTCTCGGCTGCGCTGTCGATCTGTGCCGTGCGGACATCGTCGGGGAGGAACTGGTCGTACGGAAAGTCGGTCCCGATCAGCAGGAGAAGATCGGCGTCGTGAATTCCGTCGTGGGCTGCGCCGTAGCCGAGCAACCCGGTCATGCCGATGTCGAACGGATTGTCGTACTGCACGAACTCCTTGCCGCGGAGTGAATGTCCGATCGGCGCGCCCACCTTCTCGGCGAATTCCAGCAGTTCCGGACGCGCGTCGCGAACACCCGCGCCCGCAAAGATTGCTACGGTCCCGGCCGCGTTCACTGCTGCCGCCAGCGTCTCGACGTCCTCCGCCGCGGGCACCAGCGAAGGTGTCGCGGTCCGGACGAACGCCGGAGCCGACCGGCCGATCGGCTCGTCGGCGATGTCACCGGGCAGTGTCACCACAGCGACCCCGGACTTGCCGATAGCATGTTGCAGAGCCGAATGCACCACCCGTGGAGACTGTTCGGGCGTGCTGATCAGCTCCGCGTAGACCGAACACTCGACGAACAAGCGGTCCGGATGAGTTTCTTGGAAGAAACTCGAACCGATCTGCGCGCTCGGGATGTGTGACGCGATAGCCAACACGGGCGCACCCGAGCGATTGGCGTCGTACAAGCCGTTGATGAGGTGCAGGTTGCCCGGTCCACACGACCCAGCACACACTGCGAGCTTGCCCGTCAGCTGAGCCTCCGCAGCCGCTGCGAATGCGGCCGCTTCCTCGTGGCGAACGTGTATCCAGTCGAGCCCGCCGGCCTTCGCTCCCCCACTTCGGCGGACCGCGTCGACGATCGGATTGAGACTGTCCCCGACTATTCCGTAGATTCGCTCGACACCCGCCTCGATCAGTTGCGTGACGATTTGGTCGGCGACGGTCTCGTTTCTCAACTTGCTGGTCTCCCTCAGGATTTGGTCAATACGAACACAGGAATTTCTCGATCGGTCTTCTTCTGATATTCGGCGTAATCGGGGTATGCCTCGACTGCGCGCTCCCACCAGAGTGCCTTCTCGTCGCCGGTCACCTCGCGGGCGACGTAGTCGGCCTTCTCGGTGCCGTCCTGCAACTCGACGTGTGGCTCAGCTTTGATGTTGAAGTACCACACAGGATGCTTCGGGGCACCGCCCAGCGACGCGACGACTGCATACTCACCGTCGTGTTCGACGCGCATCAGCGGTGTCTTCCGAAGTTTGCCGGACTTGTTGCCCTTCGTCGTCAGTAAGATGACTGGCATTCCGTTGAGGCTGGTTCCCTCGGTACCCCCGGAACCTTCGAGAAGTTCGGCTTGTTCGCGGGCCCAGTCCGATGTGCTCGGTTCGTATTCTCCGGTCAATGGCATGACATCCAGTCAACACCCGACACCCGCACAACGCCACCGACCCCAGCATCCAGGTCAGCCGAATCCCGGAAGTTCGGTGGACCGAATCTTCTCGTGCGTATACCCTGACGTGGGAACGCAGCAATGCCGAACGGAGTGAACTCTTGTGACCCACGCGATACTCAGCGCATCGACGCGTCGACGCGCCAGCACGAGCACCGTCGACATCGCAGGTACCGACTGGCCGGTGTACAAGATCGAAGCACTCGTCCTTGGCGCCGTCGTCTTCCTCGGCGCACTCGCGCTCACCACATCGCTGCAGGTGGCTGTCCTCGCCAGTGCCGCCTCGACGGTGGTCGCCTGGTGGACGTTGCTTATCGTCGAGCGGCGCGCGGCCCGACACTCACATTGAGCGAACGACTCATTCGGTCACCTGACGGGCCCAACGCGCACCTTCCAGCCCACGCGCACGTTGCAACACGCGCCTGCGCTGCAACCTGCGCAAACCGACACCCACGGTGAGCGAACGACTCACCCGGTGAGGCATCCCGGCCCGAGCAGAGCTTTCAGGTCACCCATCAACGCCGACGTCGGGGTTACCCGCAAGCTGTCGTCGAGCTTCATCGCCGTGACCTTGTCACCACTGACCAGTCGAAGGTGAACGTCGGAGGTGCCGGGGTGGCTCATCAGGATCTTTTTGAGCGCACCGACCTTGTCGGCCGTGCATTGACGTGTCGGGAGGCTGACTGCAAGGGGCTTCGCGACGCCCACGGCCGAAAGATCAGGGACAGCAAGGTCGTTGGCGATGAGCGAGATGCGATCGTCTCGTACCGACACCCTGCCCTTGACGAGCACCACCGAGTCCTCGGTGACGTCTGCGCCGAACACCGAGTACGACTGCGGGAAGAACAGCACCTCGATACCGCCCACGAGGTCTTCCAACTGGGCGGAGGCCCACGTCAGTCCACTCTTGTTGATCCGACGGTTGACCGAGGCGAGGATGCCGCCGATGGTCACCTGCGTACCGTCCTTGACGTCCCCTTCGAGAATCGCCGGGATGTTCGTATCCGACTGAGCGGCGAGCATGTGCTCGACACCGAGTAGCGGGTGACCGGACACGTACAGGCCCAGCATTTCGCGCTCGAGCGCCAGGCGATGCTTCGATTCCCATTCCTCGTCGGGCACACGGACGTTGAACACGGCGGAAATGGACTCGTCCGCGTCCTCACCTCCGAAGAGGTCGAACTGGCCGATGGCTTCGGCCTTCTTCGTTCCCATCACCGCGTCGATCGCGTCGGCGTGAATGAGCATCAAGCCCTTGCGAGGATGTTCGAGTGAGTCGAACGCTCCCGACTTGATCAGCGATTCGGTGACCTTCTTGCTGCATGCGGTCGCATCGATCTTGTTCAGGTAATCGGAGAAGTCGGTGTACTTGGACTTCTCTTCCCGAGCGCGGATGATCGACGCCACGACGTTGGTACCGACGTTGCGGACGGCTCCGAGACCGAAGCGGATGTCTTTGCCGACGGAAGCGAAGTTGAGCTCGGACTCGTTGACATCGGGTGGAAGGACGGTGATTCCGAGCTTGCGGCAGTCGGCGAGGTAGATGGCCGACTTGTCCTTGTCGTCGCCGACGCTGGTGAGCAGACCGGCCATGTATTCGCCGGGATAGTTCGCCTTGAGGTATCCGGTCCAGTACGACACGAGCCCGTATCCGGCCGCATGCGACTTGTTGAACGCGTAGCCCGCGAACGGCAGGACGGTATCCCACAACGCCTTGATGGCTGCTTCGGAGAAGCCGTTGTCCAGCATTCCCTGCCGGAACCCTGCGTATGCCTCTTCCAGCACCGAGAGCTTCTTCTTACCCATGGCGCGTCGCAGCAGATCGGCCTGGCCGAGCGAATACCCGGCGACCTTCTGCGCGATCTGCATGATCTGCTCCTGATACACGATCAGGCCGTAGGTGTCCTTGAGGATTTCGGCGAGCGGTTCCTCGAGCTCCGGGTGAATCGGCTTCACTTCTTGGCGACCGTTCTTGCGGTCGGCATAGTCGTTGTGCGCGTTCATGCCCATCGGGCCGGGTCGGTACAACGCCAGGACGGCGACGATGTCCTCGAACCCTGTCGGCTGCATCCTGCGGAGAAGATCTCGCATGGCGCTACCGTCCAACTGGAACACACCGAGTGTGTCTCCGCGAGCCAACAATTCGTACGTCGCGGGGTCGTCGAGGCTGAGTGTGTCGAGGTCGACGTCGACCCCGCGATTGCTCTTGATGTTGTCGATGGCATCACCGATGACGGTGAGGTTCCGCAGCCCGAGGAAGTCCATCTTGAGCAGACCGATGGCCTCGCACGACGGGTAGTCCCAGCCGGTGATGATCGCGCCGTCCTGCGCTCGCTTCCACACCGGAATGGCGTCGGTCAGCGGCTCCGAGGACATGATGACCGCGCAGGCGTGAACGCCGGCGTTTCGAATCAGCCCTTCCAGCCCGCGGGCGGTCTTGTAGATTGTGGCGACATCGGGATTCGAGTCGATGAGCGCTCGGACCTCGGTCGCTTCCTTGTACCGCTCGTGCGCCGGATCGGTGATGCCTGCCACCGAGATGTCCTTGGCCATGATGGGCGGTGGAAGCGCCTTGGTGATCTGGTCGGCGATCGCGAATCCCGGCTGGCCGAACTGCACGCGCGCAGAGTCCTTGATGGCGGCCTTGGTCTTGATGGTTCCGAACGTGATGACCTGCGCGACGCGGTCACTGCCCCACTTCTCGGTGGCATAGCGCACCATTTCGCCACGACGACGATCGTCGAAGTCGATATCGATATCGGGCATGGACACGCGCTCGGGGTTGAGGAATCGCTCGAACAGCAGACCGTGCGGCAGTGGGTCGATGTTGGTGATGCCCATCGCGTACGCGACGAGCGAGCCTGCTGCCGATCCACGACCTGGTCCGACGCGGATACCGACAGAACGTGCGTACGCGATGAGGTCACCGACGACGAGGAAGTACGCCGGGAAGCCCATCTCGAGAATGACGGAGATCTCGTACTTGGCGCGATCGCGGTATTCCTGCGGGACTCCGTCAGGGAACCGCCACTCGAGGCCGCGGTCCACCTCTTTGGTCAGGAATGATCCCTGGGTATCACCTTCCGGGACAGGGAAGATGGGCATGCGATCGCGGTGCGCCCACACGTCGTCGTACGGCTGGACACGCTCGGCGATCAGCAGCGTGCTGTCGCACGCACCGGGCACCTCGTCATCCCACAGCGCCCGCATCTCTGCTGCGGACTTGAGGTAATAGCCGTCGCCGTCGAATTTGAATCGCGTCGGATCGCTCAGGGTCTTGCCGGTCTGGATACAGAGCAGCGCTTCGTGGTTTTCCGCTGCATCCTTGGTGACGTAGTGACAGTCGTTCGTGGCGAGAGGCGGGATCGACAGCTTCTTGCCGATATCGATCAGTCCTTCGCGCACGCGCCGCTCGATGGACAGACCGTGATCCATCAGCTCGAGGAAGAAGTTCTCCGGGCCCCAGATCTCCTGCCACTTGGCTGCCGCCTCGAGTGCCTCTCGATCCTGACCGAGACGCAGCCGCGTCTGTACTTCCCCCGACGGGCACCCGGTGGTCGCGATGATCCCTTCGGCGTGCGTCGCGATGATCTCCTCGTCCATGCGCGCCCACTTGCCCAGCTGACCCTCGATCGAGGCCAGTGACGACAATTTGAAGAGATTCCGTACGCCCGTCGCGTTCTCGGCGACCATCGTCATGTGCGTGTACGCGCCGCTACCGGAGACATCGTCCGACTTCTGGCTGCGATCGCCCCACAGCACACGCTTCTTGTTGAATCGCGACTCGGGAGCGATGTACGCCTCGATACCGATGATCGGTTTGATTCCGGCCTTCTTGGCCTCGTTGTAGAACTCGCTGGCGCCGTACATGTTGCCGTGGTCGGTCATTCCGACTGCCGTCATCTCGAGACGCGCAGCCTCTGCGAACATAGGCGCGATCTTGGCGGCCCCGTCGAGCATCGAGTACTCGGTGTGGTTGTGCAGATGAACGAACGAGTCAGCCACGAAGTTGTCTCCTGAAGGTCGAGCGGGTCGATATGTCGAGACGCAAAGTGCACCTCACTCTAGGCGCTGGAACCGACAGATATTTCCGCACTCACGGTGTGTCACGTGTACCTGCGTGTCGCACCTGGGCGCGTCGTGACAGGTGTGACGGAAGAGACCTATGGGGGCGCCACGACCGAGAATGGATGCACACCTCACGGCGGCGGAATAGGTCCATCGTCGGGTAGCGCGCCCACGACGTCGACGTAGTCCGGTAGAAACGCCCGGACCGCGAAACGTCCGGCAACAGCATCGGACGGTAGCGACTCGACTGCGCGCACACCGGACGTCGCTTGGATCGACTGCAACGAGATCCCGGTCGCGTGCACCACCAGACCCACCACGCAGTCGCACCCGGCAGCCAGCCGAGGCAACGACGCCGCGTCGATCTGCGATTGGCGATCCCACTGGCCGGTCGAGCCGTGCAGCCCGGACGCTGCGGTGTCCTCGGACGCCAGCACCGACTGCTCGGTGCCGGGCACCCCTACCGCGATGGACGGGGTCTGGACCCGGTCCATCGGAACGCGGATCAGTACCTGCGCAATACGTGTGCCGCCTGCGGATTCGTAGGCCGTCGAGGGAGAGGTCGCGGCCGCAAACGAGACGAGCGCCCAATGAAGGTCTTCGTCGGCTGCCGCATCCTGCACGCTCTGCGCGGAGCGCGAGGTGTAGTCCGCGACAGTCTCACCGTTGTCCGGTCCGAGTCGGTCGGTGTTCACTCCCGGCCGCGGCAGCGGGTTCATGACACCGACGACCGCGAACAGGACAAGAGTCACCACGACGAGCACGCATGCCTCGGCAACTCCCCGCACCCATCTCATGCCGAGCGCAGCACCTCGAGTGCATGTTCGAGATCGGCCGGGTACTTACTCTCGATCTCCACCCAGCGACCATCCGACGGGTGGGCAAATGCCAGCGACTTGGCGTGCAGCCATTGGCGTTCGAGGCCGAGGCGTTCGGCAAGGCGTGGGTCGGCACCGTAGGTCAAGTCGCCGCAGCACGGGTGTCGCAGGGCGGAGAAGTGAACCCTGATCTGGTGGGTGCGCCCGGTTTCGAGATGGACGTCGAGGAGGCTGGCGGCTTGGAAAGCCTCGATCGTGTCGTAGTGCGTCACACTCTCTTTGCCGTCGGCCCGGACGGCAAACTTCCAGTCGTTGCTGCCGTGTCTCCCGATCGGCGCATCGATGGTGCCGCTGCTCGGATCCGGATGCCCCTGTACGAGTGCGTGATACCGCTTCTCGATGGTCCGCTGCTTGAACGCGCGCTTGAGCACCGTGTACGCCCGTTCCGAGGTCGCGACGACCATCACTCCCGACGTCCCGACGTCGAGACGGTGCACGATTCCCTGACGCTCGTGCGCTCCCGACGTCGAGATGCGGAAGCCGGCTGCGGCAAGACCACCGATGACCGTCGGCCCCGTCCACCCGACACTGGCATGGGCCGCGACACCGACGGGTTTGTCGACGGCAACGATGTCGTCGTCGGCGTACAGAATCTCCATGCCGTCTACGGGAACTGCTTCGACAGTGAGTTCACGGGCAGGCTCGGGAAGAACCACTTCGATCCACGACCCGGCCGACAATCGGTCCGACTTGCCGACTGCTGCGCCGTTCACCGCAACCGAGCCTTCTTCCGCCAGCGTCGCCACGACGGTGCGCGACAGGCCGAGCAGTCTGGACACACCCGCATCCACCCGCATACCGTCCAGGCCGTCGGGAACCGGCATCGAGCGCGACTCTCTCACTTTTGTTCCGCCACACCGGAATTGGCGACGTCTTTCTTCGACGACACCCGTTCTCCGTTGGGTTCGAAGCCGAGCAGACTCACTGCAACCAGCAGGATCGCGCCGCACACAATGGACGAATCGGCGACGTTGAACACCGGCCACCATCCGACGGACACGAAGTCCACTACATGACCCTGCAACGGCCCGGGAGAGCGGAAGAAGCGGTCGATCAGATTTCCCAGAGCGCCGCCGAGAACGAGTCCGAGTCCGATCGCCCACCACGGCGAACGTAGAGTCCGGCCGATTCGAATCACGGCGATGACGACACAAATCGCGACGATGGTCAGGAGCCACGTCATGCCCGTTGCCATCGAGAATGCGGCACCCGGATTGCGTACTAGCCTCAGGGTGACTACATCGCCGATGATCTCGACCGGCCTACCCGGCGCAATGAAGTGCACAACCGCGATCTTGGTGACGAGGTCGAAGGCGAGAATGAAAAACGCGATCACAATCAGCATCCGAGTGCGCAGCGGTCGCCGAGCCTGATCCCCTGAGGCGGGCGAGACCGAGCCGACCTCCGAAGCCGGTCCAGGCACAGCGGCGGACGCATCTGCAGCGGTCTCCGGCCTTTCGGGACCGGTATCCGGGCTGGAATCTGGACTGGGCGAATCGGTCGGGCGGTCGTCACTCACACCCCTATCATGTCGCATCGAAGCCCTGCGCCTGTCACCCGCATCTGCGACGACACCGCACGCCTGCGTGCGGTGTCGTCGAGCATCCGTAGCCTGGTCCCGTGATCTTGACTTCCGAAACCCCGATGCGACGCCTTCGCGCTCTTGCCGCCGCGGTCGCCGTGACCGCGCTTCTGGCCGGTTGTGGAGCCTCCGACGACGATGCACCGTCCGACACGGCCGCGTCGTCGACGACGTCGGGAGTGGCGCTCCCCGTCACCCCGGTGACCGTTGCCGTCGTCGAGGCGGGAGCAGAGCCACGAAGCCGGCTGACGCAAGAACTGTCCGGCGAGCAGTCGGTTCTACTGACCACCCGCTCGACCGTCACCCAGCAGATCGACGATCAGTCGGTTCAGGACTTCTCCACACCGGAATTGACGGTCCCGCTCACGGCGCAGTCGCCCGAATCCGATTCGGACCGCACGGTAGACCTGCGAATAGGTAGTGCGACATCCGCCGACCAACGACTCACCGAGGCACTGGCAGCGGCCGACGGGTCGGAAGCCGGGTTGACGGTCACCGACACCGGCGCGGTGACAGCGCTCTCGATCGCGCCCGCCGAGGCCGCGCAGGACTCCGCGCGCGCGGCCATCGAACAAGCCCTCAATCAAGCCGTGTATCGCTCCATCTCGTTTCCAGAGGGCGATGTGGGTGTCGGCGCAGTCTGGACTGCAGATCAGCAGGTCATCAGTGGCCTCACGCTCAACCAGCGGACTACCGCGACACTGCGGGAGCGAAACGGGGATCGCCTGACCATCGACCTTCGAATCGAGCAGACGCCCGAGTCGACGACGCTGGAGCTCCCGGACGACGCGGGTCAGTTGGCCATCGACTCGTACACCATGACCGGCACCGGAACGCTCGAGATCGATCTGAGTAAACCGCTGCCCGTCTCCGGTGAGGTCACTGTCGGCGGCAACCAGCAGTACAGCGATCCTGAGGGCACCACAGTGCTCCGTCAAGACATCAGCGACACCCTTCGATGGACGACGCCGTGAAGCGCCGACACACGATCTGGACGGCGACGCTGTCGACCGTCGCTGTCACGGTTCTCACTGCCTGCGGCGCCGCCGAGGACACCAGCGACGAGGCCCCGCTTTCCGATCTGGAACCTCGGGTAGTCGCACCGCAACCGCTCAACGGCTCCCCCATCACCGACTCGACCGTTCTGAGCGCCAGGATGCTGCTCGTCGCGGATATGCCCGACGGTTTCGCCGTCATCCCGGATCCAGTCCGCGATCTAGGACTCGATCCGGCTCCCGACTACGACGCACAGGATCGTTCCGGGACCGATCCTCAGCCGTGCGCCGACGTGCTCGCTACGGTCGCGCAGCAGTCTCCCGGTGCGTCGGCCGACGCCGAGGTTCGGTACTCGGGACCCGAGTTCTCCTCCATCGACGAAGATGCGGCCAGCTATGCCGACAGCGGCGCCGCCGCGGCCTTCGATGAGGTTCAGAACGCCTTCGCCCAGTGCACCGAGTACACGGGCACGGACGCCGACGGTGTCGGCGTGAAGTACCGGCTCGGCGCCCGCGAGCAGGAAACGATCGGCGATGCGTCCACTTCGGTGCGACTGGAGACGACGAGCGAGGGCTACACGTTGGTAGCGGACGCTGTCGTAGCCGTGGTCGACCACACTGTCGTACAACTGGTGGTGACCAGCCAAGAGGGCGTGGATCCAGCCTCGTTCACCGCTCTCGCCAAGACCGCGGCGGACAGGATCAGAGGGATCGACGCGGGCGTCTAGTGCCCCGAACGCACCGGTGGGGGGGGGGGGGGGGGGGGGGGGGGGGGGGGGGGGGGGGGGGGGGGGGGGGGGG